>CAZGBW010000055.1:8830-11116 GCA_964523995.1 uncultured Victivallales bacterium
CTCGGAAATCCACACGCCGGTTCCCGACATGGATAAAGGTATCCTGTCCGATGTGCTGGCGGAACTGCGCGGCGATCAGGCTGTGCGGGCGGTTCTCCGGCGCGAGAAACCGCGCGAGGTCAGCGAGCTGCGCCTTGGCGTCGGCAAGTGCCGGTTCATTCCGTTGCTGCTCAAGAAGGGCGGCGGCGTCCGCGAACCCGCTGGAGGTGGCAACGTGCACGATGCTGTTTTTCAAGATGCCGAGAAGTTGCTGCCCCTCGGATTCGGATGGGGTGGCGACGGGAGGGGTATCCGTTGCGATGTCCGGAGTCTGCTGCTCCCGGGATTCCGGAACGGGATCGGGAGTCGGGTTGAGCCATTGGTCATCGGACTCCCGCGCTGGTGCTGTCATCGGCGGGCGACTGGTGGCGGGCAGCCCGGGCGCGACCGTCTTCCCCGGCACCTTGGAGTCACGCCAGGGTACCCACAGCAGTGCTTAGAACAACCATGCGAGGAAGAACGCCAGCAAGGCGCTCGGCGGGTATTTCATCCAGCCGGGGGTAACCGGAGTGTTGTCTTCCTCCAATGGTGTGACTGCGGTACCGGTAGAGGTGCCGCTGGCCGGTTTCTGAAGCCTGAGCCGGGTATCGCTCCTGGCCGCGATGGTACTGGCCCCCGCGTTCGGGGTTTTCACGGGAACGGGACTTCCGTCCAGGACCCTCTGGAAATCGGCAATCGCCGATTTCCAGTCCGGGTAGCGCTGCGCGGGGGCTTTCATCATCAGGCGGCTAATGACCTGAGCCCCGCCCAGGGACAATCTCGGATTGATTTCCCGGGGGTGCTGAACCTGGTCCTCGATCTGAGCCCGGAGGATGTCCTGGGTACTGAGGCCGTTGAATGGCATCCGCCCGGTCAGCATGTGGTAGAGAACGGCCCCCAGGCTGTACATATCGGTGGCGAAGTTCATTGCATTGCTGCCGGCAGCCTGCTCCGGCGACATGTAGTTCGGGGTTCCTGCAATCAGGCCGGGCTCTTCCCCGATCAGGTGGCCACGCTTGTCAACAAAGCCAGCCAGGCCAAGGTCGGCAATCTTGACCTCCCCCCGCTTGTCCAGGATGATGTTGTCGGGCTTGATATCGCGGTGGATGATCTTTTCCGCCTCCCATGCCTCGCTCAATGCGCTGGCAACAGGGATCGCGATGCCAAAGGCCTGCTTCAGCGCAAGGGGGCGTCCTGCATCCAGCAATTGCCGGACCGGGCAGCCATCTGCATATTCCATCACCAGGTAGATCGTATCCGCGTATTCCCCGATATCAATGACCTGGATAATGTGCCGGCTCTTGAGTTTGGCCACGGCGTGTGCCTCGCGCAGGAACGCCTGCACTTCCGTGGTATCGGCGGCATATTGCGGCCTCAGGATCTTGATGGCCACTTCACGATTGAGCGATTCCTGGCGGGCAAGCCAGACCGTTGACGTCGCGCCCTCTCCCAGTTTGGAGAGGATCTTATAGCCCGGGATATCGATATGTTCGCTCAACGGTAATCTCCTTGGCCGTCAGCGGGTGGCTCCTCTGGCGGCATTGTCGCTGGAAGGTGGTGAACAAGGCACGCAGCTATATACGGGATGTTCCGCGAAAAAACAATCAATTCAGTAGCTCCCTGTGGAACGGTCCCTCCAGCATTGGCGAAAGAGTTGACCGACGGGCTGGATACACTATAGTAGCCGCACTAGATCCAGTGCCGATGAAAGGGGTAGCCCTGATGGAAATCAAATCATGTCGGAAGTTGCCTTGCGGGCGCAGTGTCGAACCGGCGGAGACGATCCGGCGGCTCGAGCAAGTCATCGGCCGCAAGCATGATTACCTGTTGCATGAGGAGCAGGTCTCGGACCTTCTTTACTGGGCGGCGCTCTTTATCGACGATCTGCAGTTCCGGGCCATGGGCAAGGGGATCAATGCGGAGCAGAGCCGGGCGGGCGCGCTGGCGGAAGCGGCGGAATGGCTGACCGGACTTGATACGGCACGGTTGCCCGGATACATGGTGGCGCACCAGGACGATCTGGAGCCCGGTTCGTTCCTGCCGGTGGAGGACCTGCTGGCGCATGTGTCCACGGCGACACCACCCGTTCTGGAAAACATCAAGGATCTGGATGAGGCCCGGTTCTGGGTGGACGGATGGTCGCTGACCCGGGAGCGGACGATCAAGGTGCCGATCGAGTATGTCAGCCTGATCGGGGGGCCGAATGGCAAGGCGGCCGGGAATACGATTGAAGAGGCGATTGAACACGCGGCCCTGGAGATCTTCGAG
>CAZGBW010000056.1:0-11045 GCA_964523995.1 uncultured Victivallales bacterium
ACATCCCCCGGATGGCGGAAACGCACTTCCCGCTTCGTCGGATGCACGTTGACATCAACCCATCCAGGATCCATTTCAAGAAAAAGGAAAACAGAGGGATACCGTCCCTTGGCCAGCACCCCGCGGTATCCTTCGCCGATCGCGTAACTGAGCAGCGCCGGACTGGTCGGACGCCCGTTCACAAATACATACTGCTCATTGCGGTCCGCCCGGTTCATTTCCGGCGAGCTGATACTGCCATGCACACGGATGCCGTTCTGTTCAAAATCAACGGGCTTCAGGCAGCGAACCAGCTCCGGACTGAAAAGGTCCCGGAGGCGATCGTTCAGCAGTCCGGTCCCTGCAAGATGATAGAGCTCCCGGCCATCCACGGTCAGGCTCATGCCGATCTCCGGATGGGAGAGAGCCTGAACCATGAACACATCGCGAATGTGCGACAGCTCCGTCTGCTCGGTTCTCAAGAATTTGCGGCGCGCCGGCACATTGAAGAACAGGTCGCGGACTTCGACGCTGGTGCCAGGAGGGAATCCGCCCTCGCGCACATCCTGCACGGTACCACCGGTCACCAGGATCTCCGTACCCGCCTCGTCTCCCGGTACACAGGTGGTCAGCCGGATACGCGACACGCTGGAAATCGCGGCCAGGGCCTCCCCGCGGAATCCAAGCGTGCGGATACGCTCGATATCGTCCACATCGCGGATCTTACTGGTGGCGTGCCGCTCCAGGGAAAGCAGTGCATCGTCGCGCGACATCCCCCCGGCGTTGTCGCGGACGGCGATCAGCTTGCGCCCACCAACGGATATCGTGACGTCAATCTGGGTCGCCTCGGCATCAATCGCATTCTCCATCAGCTCCTTGACCACCGAGGCTGGGCGTTCAACCACTTCCCCGGCGGCGATCTTGTTGGCGACCTGGATCGGAAGGAGATGTATTCTGGTGTCCTGCTTCATACGGCGCGGATAGTATTCCATCCCCGCCGCGAATGGAATCCGAAAAACGCGTGTCAGCCCTTCCAGGCTCCAAGCCTGTTTGTCAATTCATGCTTTCCTTGGACCCCGGATTCCGCTAGCATCCGGGCGTTCCCAGCACTCCGCACTTCCGCGGCAGGGCAACAACGGGCAACAGAGAAGCGAACACGGGAATTCCTTATATGCCAACATTCACACCAAAAGAGATTACCAGGGCGCTTTGCATCGGCATCGGAGGACTGCTGCTCGGCACCGCCATGACGATTACCGGTGTCATCTGCCTTCGAAAAGGTCTCGGCACTCCCGAATATATCGAGTCGCTGCGTAACACGGGGTGGACGCTGATCGCCCTCAGCACACTCTGGACGGCACTCGCCACCTACCGTAAGCTCACCACACACTGAAGGAGCTTACCATGTACAAACTAGGAATAGACCTCGGCGGCACCAAGATCGAAGGTATCGCGCTTGACCATGGCGACCAGGAAGTGTTTCGCAAGAGGATCCCCACCGAGCGCGAGAAAGGCTACGACCACATTCTCAACAACATCACCTCGCTTTACCGCGACTTGACTGCCGCCATCGGAAACGCCGAGCACACGTTCGGGATCGGGACCCCCGGTGCCATTTCCCCGCGCACAGGGCTCTTGAAGAACTCGAACACCGTCGTCATGAACGGTATGCCCGTGAAAACAGACCTCGAGAAGCGCCTCAATCGCAAGATCGAGATCCAGAACGATGCAAACTGCTTTGCCATGGCGGAAGCGCTGCATGGGGCCGGACAGGGCAAGGATCTGGTCTTCGGGGTCATCATGGGCACCGGCTGCGGCGGGGGCATCGTTCATCATGGGAAAGTGCATACCGGTATCCAGGCGATTGGCGGTGAATGGGGTCACATGTCCATTGATCCGAACGGTCCGAAGTGCTATTGCGGCACGAACGGCTGTATTGAATGCTACATCAGCGGTGGTGGTCTCACCAAGCGCTATGCCGAACGTTATGGGGAACACAAGTCCTTGACGGATGTTGAAAAGGCCTATTTTGCCGGCGAGGCACGCGCTGTGGAATTCATGCAGACCTTTTTTGTGAACTTTGGCCGCGCCATGGCGAACCTGATCAACATTCTCGATCCGGATATCATCGTGCTGGGCGGCGGCGTGTCCAAATTCAAGGCGGTCTACACGGAAGGCATCAAGGAGGTCCGTCGCCAGGTTTTCAGCGATAGCCTCGAGACACCGATTGTCCAGCACAAGATCGGGGATTCCGCCGGCGTCATCGGTGCCGCCCTGATCGGCATTTAACCTCATGAACAGAAATACCGCGATTCTGATTTCCGCTGTCACCGGTTCCCTTTTTGCCGTCCTGTTCTTCTGGCCTCTGCTGCGAGTCATTTCGGGCGGTTTTTTCACGGACTCCGGTTTCACGCTTGAGTTCCTGGCTGGCGTATTCCGGAATCCCGTCTATGCGGAGGGCTTGCGCAACAGCCTGGGCATTGCGATCGGCACGACCACACTGGCCCTGCTCTTCGCCCTTCCGGTCGCCTGGCTTGGCACCCGTTTCGACTTTCCCGGCAAACGCCTGCTCAGCGCGCTGCTGCTGCTACCGATGATACTGCCGCCGTTCGTCGGTGCGATCGGGTTCCAGAAAATCCTGGGGCCTTACGGAGCGCTCAACGCCGCGCTTGGACTCGGAGCGGTGGACTGGCTTGGCCGCGGACGCTGGATGGGCGTCATCCTCCTGCAGGCGCTCTCACTTTATCCGATTCTCTATCTGAACGCCTCCGCCGCGCTGGCGAATGTGGATCCGGCCATGGAGGAGGCGGCCGCCAATATGGGATGCTCGGGATTCCGGCGTTTCCGGCGGATCACGCTGCCGCTGATCATGCCGGGTCTCTTTGCCGGCGGGACGATCGTCTTTATCGCCGCCTTCACGGAACTTGGCACGCCCCTGATCATGAACTACAACCGCTGCGCCTCGGTCCAGGTCTTCGATGCACTCAAGGAAATCTCCTCGAATCCATTCCCCTACGCTCTTGTTTTCGTCATGCTTTCCTGTAGCGTGGCGCTTTACGCCTTGAGTAAGTTTGTTTTTGGACGCCACGCCTATGCCATGCAGAGCAAGGCCTCCACCGGTGCCGTCGCCCGCCGGGTTTCCGGAATGGCCGCCTTCTGGATGACCTCCTTGTTCATCCTGATCATCGCGGTCGCCCTGCTGCCCCATACCGGGGTTCTGCTCACCAGTTTCAGCGCCCCGGGAAGCTGGTACCGCAGCGTGCTGCCGGAGACGCTGACCCTCGCCAACTACAGTGAGGCCCTCGGGCATGAGATGACCCTGCGCAGCATCCGAAACAGCCTGCTATTCTCCTCGCTGGCGGTGGTCTTCAATATCACGGTCGGCCTGGCGATCGCCTTCGTCGTGGTCCGCTCGCGCCTGCGCTTCCGCGGCGTTCTGGACGCAATGGCGATGATCCCCCTGGCGGTGCCGGGCCTGGTGATGGCGTTCGGCTACCTTTCCATCAGTTCCATGCTGAGCAATCAGCCCTGGGTCAAGGAAAGCCCGTTCTGGCTGGCGCTTTTCGATGTCCGGACGAACCCGGCGTTCTTCCTGGTGATTGCCTACGGGGTGCGCCGCCTGCCCTACATGGTGCGTTCCGCGATCGCGGGGCTGCAGCAGACATCGGTCACTCTCGAGGAATCCGCCGCCAACATGGGGGCATCTCCATGGGTCTCCCTGCGCCGGATCACCCTTCCGTTGATCGCGGCCAATCTGATTGCCGGTACGCTCCTGGCCTTCGCCTTCAGCATGCTCGAGGTATCCGACAGCCTGATGCTGGCGCAACGCGCGGATTTCTATCCGATCACCAAAACCATCTACGAGCTCTTCCAGTTGATTGGCACCGGCAGCTACGTCGCGTCGGCACTGGGCGTATGGGCGATGCTTTTCCTGGCGGTGACCCTCCTCGGCTGCAGCCTCTTGCTGGGACGCAAGATGGGGGCGATCTTCAGGATCTGACCTACGGGGCGGTCCCGCGCACGGTCTCATCCCACTGTTTCTGCTGCTCGATGACAAACGCGTCCACATCCTTGAAGGCCTCATCGTCAAGGACCGGAAGCGTCGGATCCACGGGCGCGGCCACCGGCTCGGCAGCAGCCCCGCTGTTAACCGCAGGCGATGGGGTGACGCCCGAGGACTCCCCGCTTGCCGCCGGCACGGCCACGGGATTCACCGGTGCCGCCGCCTCCGGCTTCGCAGGACTGGAACCCTTGGGGAATACCTTCTTCGCTGCTTCGTCTGGTTCCGCCAGATCGCTGCCGGACCAGCCCTTTTTCCACATGCCGCCGATGTTCAGGGAATCCCGCCGCCGCTTCGTCTCCCGGCTCACTTCATCAGGGGTGTCCAGCACATACGGTGTAATGAAAACAATGGTTTCCGTGCGTCCAGTGTTGCGACGGTCCGCGTTAAACAGCCGTCCCAGAAAAGGGATATCTCCCAGCAGCGGAATCTTGCTCCGGACCCTTGAGTTGTTATCCCGCACCTGCCCCCCAAGTACGATCGTCTGCCCACTCTCCACCGCAATCGAGGCATCAATCTTCCGGCTGCTGGATATCGTCTTGCCGGTCAGGTTCTCCGTTCCGGTTCCGGCAACATCCGTTCCCGGTTCACTGATTTCCTGCTCGATTTTCATCATCACCACATGATTCGCGTTGATCTGCGGCTTCACTTTCAGCGTAAGCCCGACCTCTTTCTGATCATATAGAAAATCGACGCTGCTCGTTGATCCATAGGTCTGATTGTTTTTTCCTTTATAAACGTAGATCAGGTCGGTCGAGGTCAGGGTCGCTTCGGTATTATCCGTGGTCAACAACGCCGGGGTGGATATTACGCGGGTCCGGTCATCGGTGGCGCTGGCCTTCAGGATCACGTTCAGATTGAGATCGAACATGGTGAAAAAATATCCGAGACCGGATGTGGAGAGGACAGAGGGATCATTCAGTCGGGTGGCATCCAGTGCTCTCGCCCCCCCCCCGCCACCCCCCGCAAAGGAATACGCCGGTGAACGCTGTCCCTCCGAATTGCGTGTATAGGCGACCATGGATTTCTGAATCCAGGAGACGCCGGTCTCGAGTCCATCCTTCAGCGTCACATCAATGATCACCGCCTCGATCAGGACCTGCGAGAGCATCATGTCCATATCATTGACGATCTCTTGGATCGCCACCTGATCGGACTTGCTGGCCATGATGATGAGAGAATTCGTGCGCTTGTCGGAAAGGATTTTGATCTTATCCTTCGAAAGCTCGCCGACGCTCGACTTCCCCTCCTCCCCCTGTTTCTGCTGCTGGCGATTCCGCAATGCCGACTCCACCTCCGCCAGTCTCCGCGATTCGGACCCTGCGGTTCCCTCCGCCAGTGGCGTTGTCGCACTGCCCTCATCCTTCTGGGTCGCGCCGATCAGATCGTTCAGCATCTTGGCGACGTCATCCGCGATCGCAAACTCCAGGCGGATCACCTTGACCTCGAAATCCGGCGAGGTCTCCACATCCAGGACGGCGACGATCCGCTCGAAAAATGCCATATTCTCACGACGGGTGATGATGATCAGGATATTGGTACGCTCATCGGCGACAATCAGGACCTTCCCTTGAATGATACCACGCTCGATAGCCTCGATCACCGCCGCCTCCGGTTCAGCCGTCGCACTGCGGACGGTCACGTTCTGCGGTCGGATCACGCCGGTCGGCGCGTTCGCGACCACGCCAGGTGCACCGGAAGCGCGCGCCCGAGGAACGGTGGATGCCTGCTGCTCCTTCTGCGAGTCGGCGATGATTTCCTCGAGCCGTTTCTTGATATCCGCCGCCTTTGAAAACCGGATCTGGATGATATTCGGTTCCTCGCGCGCCTCCACCGGCTGGTCCAGCAGGCGCAGCACTTGAAGAATCCGGTTGATATTCTCCGGAAGATCCGTGATCAGGATCGAATTGGTCCGATCGAGCGGATTGATCTGCCCGTTCTCGTTGCGCATCGGATCAATCGTTTTCGTCGCCTCGGCGATATCAATGTGCTTGAGTACCACCAGTTGACTGACCATGGTGCCGCCCCGTTCCGCCACGCCCCCCTCCGGCATGTTCTCGAGAACCTCGAGGCCCTCGCGCCGGATGGACTTCACGGGAACCACCCGCACAAATTTAACCCCGAATTCAATCAGCCCGACGCCATGCATCGTCAGAACCGCCTCAATGGCCTTGAGATACTCCTCAACGGTCAGTTCACCCTGACTGCGAAGCGTGAACGTCAGCGCCGGCAGTCCCGGTGCGCGCAGCAGCGTCTTGCCAGTCTTCTCACTGTAATCCGCCAGCACAATGTCGAGCGGCGCATCAATGAAGTTAAGTCTTGCCGTAATCAGGGGCGTGGCAGCGTCACCTGCGGGCGCTGGTGGGAACAGAGTCGCCCTCCCCTGCGCCATGGCACCTCGGACCGCCAACCCCAGTAGCACCGCCGCTACCAACGCCATTATGGAAACTGTTCGTTTAATCACCGTCTTGCCGCCTCCCGTTCAACCGATTACGTTCCCTCTCGACGATACGCGCAAAAAAGGTCGAACCGTCCGTCGTGAATCAATTTGTCTTTCGGTTTAATATGCAAATAACGCACGTCCAGCATAGCACCCTCGCCCTGAAGATCAAAGAGGAAATGCACCAGGGCATCAAGGGTTCCCTCCCAGCGGCGGCAGTAGACGGGCATCTCGTAGATCGGTCCCTCCTGCTGCTCATTGCCGACTTCATGCCGGACGATCCTCAATTCGTTTTTAGCAGCCTTGCCCTCCACCTCGCTAAGCCAATGCACATCCATTTGCTTGTCACGAGGAAATGTCGGCATCAGCGCCTGCAGCGATTCCATCTGCGTCTCCCATTCCGAACGCTCCTCGACCAGCGCCTGGCTGCGGAGGATCGAGTCCTGCAACTGCGCCCGCTCGGTCCGGAGCAGACGCCAGGCATCAAGCTGCCCTGATCCAAGGTAGATCAACCCCGCGTAGAGCGCCGCCCCTGCCGTCGCCATGCCGAGAATGGTTTCGCGTGGTGTCACTTTCATGGAGCCTCCTTCGCGAACGTGAGCTCGAAACTGAACCGGTGGCGCTGCTTGGGCGTCAGGGTCCTCGGCCCGGCCTTTACACTCTGGAACAATGCCGACGCATTGAGCTTCTCGTTGTACTCGATGACCAGCGCCCCCGAGTCCGCCTCGCCAACCAGTTCCATGCCATCGCCCTTGCGATAGGTGAAGGACGACAGGTCAACACCGGTCGGCTGAAGCAGGCTGATTTCGCGCAGGCATTCCAGCGCCGAGGTGCGGCGGTCCATGTAGCGACGGATCATCTGTACCTGCATCCGCAGGCGACGGACAGCATTCGCCGGCTCCATCGCGCGCTGCTCTTCCACCTTCAGCCGCTCCACCTGGGCCCTCTGCAAGGCGACGGCTCCCCATCCGCAGGCCGCCAGCAGTACCCAGCCTCCCAGCAGTGCCGCCGCCGCAATGATCATCCGCCGACGGAACCATTGCAGACGCTCCGTCTCACGCCATGCCGCCGGTGTCAGATCCAGAAGCGCACCGACCGCCGGGGCAATCTGCGCCCGTCTCGCCGTCCCACGGAGGGCGGATGCAAGCGAGTCGAGCGATCGTTCGCGCACCGTTTGCTTCAGGCGGGCCTGTAGTGCCCCGGCAAGCGTCCGACCTTCGCCTTTTTGACTCCAGACCGTTACCATCGAAGGGGACACGCGCCCCCGCTCCGCCTCTAGCCCCATCAGGAGATGCTCGATCTCCAGCGCCAGCTCATTCGCCGTCTCCGTGTCGCCGGGCATCGGCACCGAGCCCAGGCCGCTCAGCGCCACCGGTATGCGAGCCTCCTGCGTCAGGACATCCACGCATCCCCCGTCCATCAGCACCAGCGTCTCGCGCCCTTCCCGCTCAAGCAGGCCTGAGTCCACCAGCGTCTGCCAGCGCCCCAGCAGCAGGGCATCCACCCGGCTGATCTTGATTCCGGCGTCCTTGAAGCGCAGTCCCGCCGCGCTGATCACGCTTCCGCGGGCGGCCACGGCAAGCACGGTGCAGCCAGAATCCCGTTGCACGAGAACCTCATGCGAAACGACCATCTGATCCAGGGGGAACGGCGAGAATTTATCCACCTGCAGCCCGACCATGGCACCCAGCTCGTCCGCATCCGCCGCCGGGAATTCAAGCACCCGCATCACCATCTGAACCGAGGGTACGGCCAGGACGACCGAAGCCCCCCTGAACAGGCCCCGGCCAGCCGCCTCGCCGTCAAGCGCGAACGTGCCCTCGTCGGTCCCTCCCCCCCCCCGGCTGCGGCGTCCCGCGACCCAGGCCGCCGTTCCATCCGGCAATTCCGTAATCGATGCTGTTAGCTCTGTCGCCATCAAACCCCTCTGACTTCATGATCAACCGTCAACTCATACGGCGACCGGTTTAATCGTCCTCCCGCCAGCGCAGCACCTCAAACCGATCCCCCGTGAAACGTACAATACACCAGATCGTGCTTAAAACACCATTCAAATCACCGGTGCTGGTGATGCGGAATATGTTGGACTCCACGGTCACGGAATCCTTGGCCCGCGCTGGAAATTCCGGCACCTGCGCAAAGAACTCCGCCGTGTCACGAAAACCATTGCGTTCCTCGCCAGCTTCATCCACCCACCCCCCCCTCTGGCTGATAATCATCTGCGCCATCTCTTCGTCCACATCCGGCAATGTCCGCAAGACACGGGCCGATGCCGCATTGACGTTGACCTTGCCATCAACGCCATAGGTGGTCAACATGTCGGAAATCCCCGACAAGACAACCTCATCGCCTTCAAACGTGCCGGTTCGCAATGCCCCCCCCATCAGGACTTCCCGCCCAAACCCCTTGATCAGGCCCAGTTCGCCAACGGTGTCGAGCGGCCCGTTCTTCGCTCGGTAAGGGGAATCCAGATTCGCGTAGTAGTCATCGCTCTCGGCACCATCCGGACGTTGCTCATCGTCGGCATCGGTCCAGTCGTAGAAGGAATCAATCAAGACCGGCCACATCTCTTCCGGAATGCCGCTGACATCGAATATGGATTCCCAGGTCTCGTCATTGGCGGGGGTCTGCTCAATCAGCTGGTTGATATTGCGCCGCGCCGGCTCCGGGGCAATCGACAGCCGGATCACGCCCTCCCCGACTCCTGTCTCGGCCATGTCATGAACCACCTCCACGGTCCCGCCATCCGCCAGATTCCTGGCAGGCGTGTACCAGATATCCTTTTCCGCTTTTTCCGGATCCCGTTCCACGCCCCGCAACTTGCCGCTTCTGGCGACCAGCAGTTCCGCCACATCCAGCCCCGAACGCGCCAGGTATTCCGCCTTGGTCCGGTTCCGGTAGAACGAGGTCAGGCGCGCTTCAATGTGCGCCTCGAAGGCAAAGGAGGCGACCAGCATCGCCAGCAACCCGAGAACCCATAGCACCGTGATCAGCGCCGATCCCGACTCGCGTCCGCCCGCCTGACCGGATCGTTGTGATTGTGCGCACTTCATGGGGTCTGGCTCCACTGCTGCTCCGCCGTCCGCAATCCCACGATGCGCTTCAGTTCCACCGGCGGGAGATCCTGTTCCACCGGTTCAATAAACAGGGTCACTTCCACGGCCAGTGGAATCCGGTTGGTCAGTTTCCACTCATCCTCCCATTCGATGTCGCCAGCATCATCCAGCTTCCAAGCGGTGCGGCAGTTGAAGCCCTGCACACGGCTGGAAAGAAATACCGGCTCCAGATTCTCCGGATCAAAATCCTCCGGCTGACCATCGATCCGCCAGGAGACCACCGCTGCGGACAGCCGCCCGGCTTCGTTCGCGGTCAAGAAGAAGCGGACTCGGTGCGGCGATTCCGCATACGCCAGTTCACGCCCGATGAGCGCTCCACCCAGCTTTACCCAGCTGATCTCATCTTGTGATTCCGGTCCGCTGCCATTGTCAACTTGCTGGAATCCGTACGCGGGAAGCTCACCCTGCCCTTGTGGGTAGTAGGTGGAACGAAGCGCCATCACTAACTGATTGATCACAAAATCGCCATGATGGATCCGATCCATCAACGCCGTTCCCCGCTGCCAAGCCGATGTCGCCGCGGAAAAGGTCATGAAGGTCACCGTGGCGACCACGGACAGGATGGTCACCGCCAGCAGCACCTCCAGCAAGGTGAAACCGTTGCAACACCGTTCGCGTCCCGGCGCGGTATCCACTCTGCAATCACTCATGGTACAGCACATACCGGACAACCTCTTCCGCCTGTTCCCGGCTCCGCCCCTGCCAGGAGAGTTTCGTGGTCAGCACCACCAACCGCATCTCGTTATCCTCGCTGTCGGCATCCGGATCGGCAACCAGCCGCTCAAAACGGATTCCGTCGTAGTCCTTCGCTGGCACCTCGTAGTCCTCGGGTTTCATGTCCGGCCTGCGAAACAGCGGGAACTCCGCTTCCCCGGCACTCAGCGCCCACATCGACTTGTGATACTGCTCCGCGATCTTCAATACACCCAGGCAGCGCGAGATCGCGGTCAGCATCATGACCAGCCCCACGCTGAGAATAGCCACCGCGATCAACACTTCGATCAGGGTCATTCCCGTATCCATGCGGTTTTTCAAAAGTCCCCCTCTCGTGATGATTCGGCCGATGCCAGCGCGTCGACTCGGATCACCAGCACCCCGCCCTCGCGATCTGCCAGCCGGACGACGTATGGCGTGCAACGCCCGTTCGATTGGTAAACGGCCATCACCGCCCCCTCGCGGGTGGCCTCGCGTGTATCGGTCCCCTGCACGCGAACATCCTCGATGGTAACGCTGTCCAGCATTCGCTCCAATCGAATGCCCATGCCCGGTCCACCGGGGCTCTTTGCGGTCGGTCGGTCTGCATCGTCAACAACGGAGGCGGTATTCTCCGCTGCCGGTTCATTGGTGCTGATCACGGGAACCTCCTCATCGATGGTGAGCTGGCCACCGCCCACCTCGAACTGGACCGCCACCGACCGCTGGTGCAGGACGGCCATGCTGCGCGCGTAGC
>CAZGBW010000057.1:0-7254 GCA_964523995.1 uncultured Victivallales bacterium
TGATATCAACCGGATCGGCGGGCAGGGCGAGAATATCTTCATTATCGCCAAGGCCTCTCTTCCCGTTTCCCCCTCCTGGCCCAACAAGAAGAAGAACATGATGCTGATCATTGTAATGGCAGTCGCGCTGTCCGTCGGCATCTGCTTCTTCCTGGATTACATGGATACCACCATCAAGGGCGAGTCCGATGTCCGGCGGCTGCTGGGCAGCAAGGTTCTTGCCGACATTCCGAATGTGACCCAGAAGGGTGAATTCACCGGCACGGCGGACCTGATCACCTTTGAGAATCCGCGCAGTCATACCGCCGAAGCCTTCCGCACCTTGCGGACCGCGCTGGCGTTCAGCGTTCCCGGTGAACGCATCGGCAGTGTCGTTATTTCAAGCACGTTGCCTTCCGAAGGGAAATCACTGTCCGCCATCAGTATCGCCATCACACATGCGCAGACCGGCAAGCGGACCCTTCTGGTGGATGCGGACATGCGCAAGCCGCGGCTGCATACCATATTCGGCATGAAAACCGACACCGGCCTGAGCCGCCTGCTTGGTGATCCGGCAACAACGGTCGAGATGGTGGCTCAGAAAACGGACATTCCGAATCTCGACTTCATTCCCTGCGGCCCCATACCCCGCAATCCTGCCGAACTGCTCGACAGTGCGCGGTTCGAGAAAACGATCGCGACCCTCCGCGAAACCTACGATTTCATCGTCTTCGATTCACCACCGGGATTCTCGCTGGTGGATTCCCTGGTCATCGCCAAGCACACCGACGGGCTGATCCTGATCATCAAGAGCTTCCAGACGCCCAAGGCGGCGGCGGAACAATTCGCCACACGGCTTTACGAGGCAAATGTCCGGCTCCTGGGTGTCGTGCTGAACACGATGGATGCCCCTCGCGCCGGCTACTACGGCGGATACTACAAGGCCGGCGGACGCCGGTATGCGAAGTACTACCGCGAGGAAGATACCGGCACCGCATGAGCGGGAAACGCCAGCCCCCTAGTTACAATACCGGCTCGCGCAGGTGATCCTCATGCCTTTGCACGTTTGCCACAACGCAGAAAAGGTGACTATGAACGGATTCGATCAATTCAATCTCACACCGGAACTCCAGCAGTCCATCGCGGCGCTCGGATTCACGACCCCCACCCCGGTCCAGGCCGCGGTGATTCCCGTGCTGCTGGAAGGCCGCCGGAACATGGTCGCCCTCGCGCAGACCGGTACCGGCAAGACCGCCGCCTTCGGCATTCCGGTCCTGCAGCGGGTGGACACCACCCTGAACGCCATCCAGGCCGTGGTCCTCTGCCCGACCCGCGAACTCTGTCTCCAGGTGTGCCGCGACCTGAAAAGCTTTGCGAAGCATACCAAGGCACTGCGCAGCGTCGCCATCTACGGTGGCGCATCCATCGAGACCCAGATCCGGGCCTTGCGCAACGGGGTTCATATCATTGTCGCCACGCCAGGGCGCCTGCACGATATCCTGCGACGGCGCGCGGCGGACCTGTCGACCGCAACCTGCGTCGTGCTCGACGAGGCGGACGAGATGCTGAGCATGGGCTTCGAGGAGGACCTCAACGCCATCATGGGTTCCATCCCCGAAACCGTCCAGAAACTGCTCTTCTCCGCCACCATGCCGCGACAGGTCGAGAAACTGACCTCCGCCTATCTGCACGATCCGGTCGAGATCACGATCGGAAACCGCAATGCCGGGGCTGAAAACGTGGTTCACGAATGCTACATGATCCATGAGAAGGACCGCTATCTGGCCCTTAAACGGATCGTGGATGCCACCCCCGCCATCTACGGCCTGATCTTCTGCCGCACCCGGGTGGAAACACAGGAGACGGCGGAAAAGCTGATCAAGGACGGCTATAGCGCCGACGCCCTGCACGGGGAGCTTTCCCAGATCCAGCGCGACCGCGTGATGCAATCCTTCCGCGAGCGGAGCCTGCACATGCTCGTCGCCACCGATGTCGCCGCCCGCGGACTGGACATCAACGACCTCACGCACGTGATCAATTACCAGCTCCCCGACGAGCTGGAGAGTTATACCCACCGCAGCGGACGCACCGGACGGGCAGGCAAGTCCGGCATTTCAGCCGTTCTGATCAACATGCGCGAGAAATGGAAGATCCAGCATATCGAGCGACGCCTGGGAAAACGCTTCGCGTTCAAATCCGTGCCATCCGGCCAGGCCGTCTGCGAGGCACAGCTTCTGCAGCTGATCGCCCGCGCGAAGGCAGTGCGCGTGAACGAGGGCCAGATCGCCCCCTTCATGCCGCAGATCGGCGAAATGCTGGAAGGTCTGTCGCGCGAGGAGCTGATCAAGCACTTCGTATCGCTTGAGCTGAACCGTTTCCTCGACTACTATCGCGACCTGCCGGACATCAGCGTGCCGCCACCGTCGCCACCGCCGTCCGACCGCCGGCGCGGCCCGGTGCCACGCCACGATGCACCGCGATACGAGCAGCGGCGGGGTACCCTTCCCCATGAGCATTTCAAACGTCCGTTCCGTAATCCGGAAGGCGATGGAAAGCCCCGGTTCGGCAGGGATGCCGCCAGGAGGCCCGGATTCCCGAAGCGGGGGCCCCACACCCAGCCGCGCCCAGACGATGGTGCCGGAAAGCCAGTATCCCCGAAGCCCCCCGCTCCAAAGGAACACCGGCCGAAAATAGCGCCCGCCAAACCGCCATTCCCGAAAGAGGCGGCCCCGAAAACAGAAGACCGAACCCCGGTATGGGCGCGCAACATCAAACGGAAAAAGACCTGATCCCATGAAACCAACCGTTCAAATCGCATCCACCACCACACCGGACGGCACTGTCGTTGCGCTCTATGAGCACGACGGCGATTATTCCATCCACGCCGGGCGGCAGCAACTGATGTGCAGCCGCCAGCATGAGTCCGAACTGGAACTCGCCAGGATCGGGTGCGCACGGATCGCGACACACCGGGCCCCGCGCCTGCTGATCGGCGGTCTTGGCATGGGATATACCCTGCGGCAGGCTCTTGACATGCTCTCCCCGCAGGCCGAGATTGTCGTCGCCGAACTGCTGCCCGCGATCGTGCGATGGAACCGCGACATCATCGGCAACCTGTGCAACCATCCGCTGCGTGACAAACGGGTCCAGTTGGAGACGACGGATGTGCTGGCCGTGCTGCGGGGCGCGCCGGATTCGTTCGACGCGGTTCTGCTGGATGTGGACAACGGGCCGCAAGCCGTGACCACCGGATCAAACAGCCGCCTCTATACACCAGCTGGCCTGAAGGCCTGCATGAAAGCGCTGCATGCCAAGGGCTGTCTTGCGGTCTGGTCTGCGGGCAGCGATAAGCGTTTCGAGAACCTGCTCCGCCGCCTGCATCTGCACGTGCGCGCCTGCCCTGCCGCCGCCAGCAAGGCCTCCAAACGATTCTCCCGCTGCATCTGGATCGCCTCGCGCGACCCCCACTCCCTGCCTCCGGAACCCGATCCGAGACCTCTGTAGGCCGGGTGCCGGCCTGCTAACTCCCGTATTCCAGCGTTTCCCTCTGCGGATGCCGGGGGGTCATATCGGGCAGGCACAGCAGCACCACCGCCAGCAGCGTGTACAATAGCATCATCCCGCCGAGCGACAGACTCCACCCCTCTGCATGTCCGAGGGGAACCCTTTCCAGCAGGCGCATACCGTCGGTCAGCAGGCGGACAAAAACAACATTGGCGGCATTGAAGATCCCCGCCAGCCACAGGCCGATGCAGGCACCGGCTACCAGGGACAGGCATCCGGTCACGATAATCAGGAACGACAACGGGATCACCAGCAGATTGGCAACCAGGGCGATCGGCGTGAACCGCCCGAAGTAATACAGGGACAGTGGCGTGGAGATAATCCAGGCGGCCACCGAGACGGCACCAAGCTGGCCCATCCACAGTACCGATGGGCGCCACCATGGTTCCGCATCCGTGATTCCCGCGACCGCGAGAGGATCCGGCTCCAGCCATCTCTGGAGCAACGCCTCCAGCGGGGGGACCATCGCCAGGATCCCCGCCACCGCGGCAAACGAGAAGATGCAGCCGATGTCCGTGAGCTGATCCGGCTTCCAGAGAAGGATCAGGATCCCGGCCAATGCCAGTGCCGACACCGTATCCGGACGCCGGCCCAGCGCCGGAGCCAGCAGATAGGCGCTGGCCATGATACCCGAGCGCACCGCGCTGGCACGGCAGCCGGTCGTCAGGGAATACAACACGATCACGGGGCCCAGCGCGAACACCCAACCCGTGCGTGGCACCCGCAATAAGCCGATCACACTCACCAGGACCGAACACAGGATGGCGACGTGGAGTCCGCTGATGGAGACGATATGCATCGTTCCGGTGTTGATAAAAGACCGTTGGATCTCCATCGGCAGGCAGGTCCGGTATCCCAGCAACAGGGCACTGACCACGCCGATCTCACCCTGACGCGACTCAACCCCGTGCGCCAGCACGCCGAAAGCCTCGCGACGGACCCACTGCGAACACGCCGCGATGGAACGTCCTGCCCGTTCCTGGCGCCGGGAACGGCTGAGACTGGTCAGGAACCGCCATGACTGGTCGCGCCCACCCCTCCGGTCCGTGCCGCGCAGGAGCGTCCCGTCCATCACCCAGCGCTCCCCGTATACCGGAGGATACCGGGGCACCCCGTACAGCGTGATGCGCAGCGGCCACGAGACCGCGGATCGGCAACCCTCCACGGTCAACGCGTCACATTGCAACCCGAATTGGATGAAATCGCCATTCGCGCCCGCCATGGAATCCATGACATCCTGGTTGATCACGCCTTCCACCGTGCAGGCCGTACGGTCCGTGCCAGGTCCGGTGACACCTGGCAACCCGCCATAATCCGGTCTGTCACGACTGCCCCCCACGGCGATCCCCGCCAGACCGGCAAGACCGAAGATACACAGCGTTGCGAGCCGGTCCCGTCGGAACACCAGAAAGAAGACCGCCGCCGCCCAGACGATCAACGCGGCGGCAAGCGACAGGAACTCCAGGTCGAATGCATCGCCATAGCGCAAGCCGATCCCCACACCACCCGCGAGAAGCAGGCTGAGCCCGACCACCGGACGCCGCATCGGCTACCCCCTCCCGTTAGAAGCGGCTGACAATATCCGCGGCCGCTTCCGCCGTCATCGGATCCTTCACCGGCGTCACCATTGCCACACTCATCCGCCTGCTGTCGAAGACCGTCGTCGCCAGGGTGCGCACATCATCCGCGGTCACCCGTTGCGTGGCCGCGATCGTTTCCTCTGGATCCACAAAGCGCCCGTAGGAGAGGATGTTGTCACCAAGCCACATCATCTGGTGCGACATGCTCTCCAGTCCCAGGCGCAATTGCCCGACCAGGTAATCCTTCGCCCGGCGCAACTCGCCGGTGCCGACCGGCCGGGTACGGAACCGATCCATCTCCTTCAGGATCAGGTCCAGCGCCTTTGCACTGCGCTTCCTGTCCAGTCCGGCCGAGATCTGCAGCACGCCCGTGTCCGCATGCAGCTGTACACCGGATTGGATGGAATAGGCCAGCCCGTGCTTCTCGCGCACGGTCTGGAAAAGACGCGAGCTCATGTTCTCGCCCAGCACGGTGTTGAGCACACGCAGCACATGGCGCTGCGGATCCATCCGCCCGAACAGGCGTATCCCGAGCGCCAGATGCGTCTGCTCGATCTCCCGCCCGACGCCCTTGCCTCGCACCTGCGGGCGGGCAGCACCGAAACGGGATGACTTCGGGAGCCTGCCCCGTTCCATCCCGGCGAAATAGCCTGCAACCAGATCCACGCACTGCTGATGCTCAAGGTTCCCCGCGAAAGCCGCCACCATCGCCGGCGGGACATAGCTCCCCGCCTTGTAGTCCCGGATATCCGCCGCTGTCATACCGCCGATCGATTGTTCACAGCCAATGATCGGCCGCCCCAGCGGATGCCCTGGCCACACCGCTTCCTGCAGGAGTTCCTGCACGAACTGGTGGGGCTGGTCGCGATACATGAGCATCTCCTCGAGAATCACCGGACGTTCCTTCTCGACATCCTCCCCGGAGCATTTCGCGTTCAGCACCATATCCGCCAGGACGTCAAACGAGACGTTCAGCCGGTCAAACCCCGCCCGCGCATAGTAACAGGTGCTTTCCTCCTGCGTGAACGCGTTCAGATAGCCTCCCCTGCCCTCGACCGCCTGCGAGATTTCCAACGCACTGCGCTTCGGGGTTCCCTTGAAAAGCAGATGCTCCAGGAAATGACTGGCCCCGCCCATCGCCTTGGTCTCGTGACGCGAACCGACGCCGATCCAGATTCCCATCGCCACACTCTGCACATGCCCGATCGCCGACGTGACCACCCTCATTCCATTCGGCAGTTGTGTCGTCTTGACATCCGTGAACATAATCCCCTTTCTGATGGTCCCGCGCTGACGAACGGGAGCCGACCGCCATGTTCAGGCACACGCCTTCATCGCCGCCAGGGTCGTCGTCCCCTCATAGAGAGCCTTGCCGACAATCGCACCGAACAGATTGCCGCAATCCAAGGCCTTCAAGCGCCGGATATCCTCCGGCGTGGTCACGCCACCGGAAGCGATCACACGGCACCGTACCGCACGGCAGATTTCCGCCATGGCGGGAATGTTCGTTCCCGTCATCATCCCGTCCGTCGCCGTATCGGTCACGATCAGCAGCGCCACGCCAAGGGAATCCGCCTTCCGTGCCAGGTCCACCGCCCGCATCGCCGTGGTTTCCACCCAGCCCTTCACCTGCACGAATCCGTCGCGCGCGTCGATCCCCACCGCCAGCCGTTCACCGAACCGCCGCACACTTTCCGCCAGCGATTCCGGATCCGCAAACGCACGGGTGCCCACAATCGCGCAGGCCGCGCCGGCATCCAGCACCCGCCGCACATCCGCATCGGTCCGCAGGCCACCGCCGACCTCCACCGGGATACGAAGCGCAGCGGCAATCCGCTCAATGACCGCCAGATGGGCAGGCTTCCCCTCGAATGCACCGTCAAGATCCACCACATGGAGCCGCTCGGCCCCCTCGTCCTCCCAGCGGCGCGCCATCGCCACCGGATCGGCGGAATAGACCGTCGCCTCATCTGCCCGCCCCTGGCGAAGCCGGACGCACACACCACCCTTCAGATCAATTGCCGGTAAAACAAGCATGCCGAACCCCTTCCGCTAAATGTGGCGCATCTTGCCAGACCCGCCCTTGAAAACCAAGCCCCAAACGGCAGATCAGGCGATTTGATTTTTTGCT
>CAZGBW010000057.1:7354-10974 GCA_964523995.1 uncultured Victivallales bacterium
GCACAGGCCGCCACCGAGGC
This sequence comes from uncultured Victivallales bacterium, assembly GCA_964523995.1. Taxonomy (GTDB): domain Bacteria; phylum Verrucomicrobiota; class Kiritimatiellia; order UBA8416; family UBA8416; genus UBA8416. The sequence goes on from CAZGBW010000057.1 coordinate 7,375, forward strand.
GGGGATGCGCGAGATCCAGATCCAAGGCTCGTTTGACCGCAACGGGAACAGCGAGAACGACGACCTGGACTACACGGCCACCGGCCAGCTTGGCTACAATTATTTCACGGCACCGCAGTTCTCCATCGGCGGTGTCACGCTCGTCTCGAGCAGTATATCCGACCCGGAGGATCCGGACGCGGACGAGACAACCAGCCAGGTAATCTTTCTCATGTTGCGCGCCAGTCTTTACTTGACGGGCGGTGCCTCGCAGGTTGTGCCTTACCTCGGCGGACAGGGCGGTGCGGCGGCTGTCGCCTGGCAGAACGGCGATGACGACGATTCCTCCGTCAGCCTCGTCTACGGCGGTTTCGCCGGCCTGAAGATCTTCGCCTCGGAGAAAACCTCCTGGAACGTGGAGGGCAGCTATGTGCTTTACCAGCCCGATGTCGAGGACAACGAGGAGGAAGTGACCTACAACACGACAGCCTTGAGCGTTGGTTTCTCCTACTACTTCTAGGATCATGAATCACCCGATCGCCCGCGCCACGCGGCGCGGCGCGATCGGATCCACAGGGCTTCCCATGCAGAACCAGTATCCCACGACCCGATCCTGCAGAGCCACCGCGGCCAGGCGTCTTGCCGTTCTCGCGCTGGCTGGATTGACCGCCGCGATCCCGGCACCCGTTTCCGGTGCCAAGGCCCCGGCCTGGGTCGAGAGCGTTCCCCTCGATTCCGGCTTCTACCACGGTATCGGCATGGCGACCAAGAAAGGCGAGACCTCCGCCTTCCGCGATCTGGCCCGTCACCGCGCGCTGCGCAATCTCTCCATGCAGATCTCCACCACCGTCAGCAGCCGTTTCGTCCTCAATACGATCGAGACCACCGGCATGACCGAAGAGGAGGTCAAATCGGAAATCCTCACCCATACCGAATCGTGCCTGGAGGGCTACGAGCTCGTGGATTCCTACGAGACCCGCACCGAATACTGGGAATTCTACCGTTTCAGCAAGGACGACTGCCGCGCCGCGCAGGAACGCGCCCGTGCCCGCGCCATCGCCGCCGCCGCGGCATTTCTCGGCGAGGCGCGACTGGCGGAACAACGCCGCGAGATGGTCAGCGCCTTGCGCCTCCATTGCCAGGCCATCGCCGAACTGCAGAACTATTTCGGCGAGAAACCGCCCGAGTTCATCCAGGCACAGGCCGCTCTGGAAAGGATCCTCTCCAACATACGCCTGACGGCCAGCCGCGCGGAAATGCCAGCGGTCGCGGGTGAGCCCTTCCGCGAGCCCGTCATCATCACCGGTATCAGCCTTGTCGACGGCATCTCCGAACCGGCCCGGCACCTGCCCGTTCGTTTCGAGATCGGGGAAACCGGCACCCGCCCCGCGTTCCACGGCGTTGCCGACGGGAACGGACACGTGACACTCCAGATCGGGACCGCCACGGCCGACATGAACGGCGTCGTCGCCCATGTCCGCGTGGACCTCTCCAAGCTGCTCGATGCCGAGAAGATCCGGGCGCTGTTCGAGGGGTTCCTGGCACGACTGACCCTGCCGGAAACCGCCATCGCCCTGCGCGTGTTCCCCGCCGCCGACCGAGATGCTTTCCTCTGGCATTGGGGTTTCGCCGGCAAACGCGTAGCCGTCTATGCCGGGTATTCCGCAGGCGGGAAGAACGCCCCCTGGAACAAGATGCGGGACGAGATGGCCAAGACACTGGCCAATGCCGGTGCCGTCATCGTGCCGGGCACCGCCACCATCGAACAGGCACTCGCCTGGGCCGCCGATGCGCGGGCCCCATGGCCCCACGATGCCGCCACCACCCTTGATACCGTGCTTATCGCTGCCGCCACCGGTCGCATCAACCGGCGCGATGCCCCCGCCAACCCGTTCGGACAGGATTGCCAGTTCGCCGGCGAGATCTGCACCCTCGCCACCACCGGGGCAACCGCCGGATTCTCCGACCGCTACCAGGGTGCAGGCGGATGGAACCCGATGGGCGAGGAGATGGCCCTCGACGTTCTGGCCCTCCATGCCGGCAAACGCTGGCAAACCGCGCTTTTGAAATATCTCGGATCCAAATAGCACCTTCACAACTCACGAGACCGTTCGTCCCGCGAGAACCGGAGAGAAGAGGAGCGTTGTCATGCATGACACCATCGTCACCCGTTTTTCCATCGTAAGCCTTTTCGGGGCGGCGCTTGTCGCCACCCCCCTGCCCGGGGCCGCTTCGGATTCGTTTTCCACCAGCGTGAAGGGCCAGAACATCGCCGCCATCGTCTACGCCCAGAACAAGACGGCGGAACAAGTGCTCAAGAACGCGCAGTCCCGCCTGGAATCCATCCTCACGGATAACAACATCACCGTGCTGGACCGCTCCAGGGCAGACGCGCTGCGCTCGGCAGCCCCCACGCTCGAGGACCCTGGCAGTTTTGTCACCGCCGAGTGGTTCGTCGAGAACGCCGGCAAATTCGAGATCAAGGGCCTGCTCGCCGTCTACCTCAGCGCCGAGTCCACCCCCGGACTGGCCGACTATTCCACCGCTACCGCCCACGCCGACATCCGTTTCATCAGCGATGCCGACGCCACGGTGACATCCCTGACCACCACCCCCATGGGGGCACCCGGCAGTCCGCCCTCCGACGGACTGACCAGCGACAGCGCCCTCATCAATGCCGTCCAACGCGCGATCGACAACGCGGCCGGAAAGATGAAACTCCAAGTGATGGATCCCGCCCTCCCGCGTGCCGTCAAGCTTGGCCTGCAGGGACCTTTGACTCTCGCGATGAAGGCGGATGCGCTCCCGCGTACGGAACCAAAGACACTGGCGTCCCTGGCCAAGCTGGAAAAATCCACATGGAAGGTCGAGGAGCCAACCGCTGCAGCCACCGCGCCGGCAGGCAGGCTCGCGGCGCTGGGCGGCTACATCATCGACACGGATTTCCAACGCAAACCGCAGCGCCTCTACGGATCGCGAGTGCACCTGCTGGATCTCGAGAACCGCCGCGAGATCATGACCCTCGACTGCCATCCCCTCGGGAAGAAGGAACCGAGCGAGAAAGGGGAACGCAAAGTGCTTGGCTGCGCCTTTCTAGGAAGTTGGCGCTACCTGGTCGCCGTTACCGGGAGTTCGCTCTTCTTCTGGGATACCGAACGCGGCCAGATCATGCACAAGACCGATTTCCCCGTTGCCCTCAAATCGGCGGCCATCGGCCTCGCCCGAGATGGACAGGATAACGTCCTGGTCATCCAGGACGGCAAGAGCAATCTCGCCTTCAGGATCATCCGCGCTGCCAACGAGTAGCCAATATACAACGGCGTCCGCGAGTCAACCCGCACCGCGTCCTCCATCCGACCGCGACAGCGATAAATTGACACCGGGGAAGTGGATGCGCTACTTTGGCGTCCTGGAGCAAGGCATGAACCGGTGCTGCACCCCTTTGATGCAAAGCATATTGCCGAGAACGTCACCTTTATCTAAAAGATAGGAACACTTCCTCATGGACCAAGCCCATCTTAACTGGATCACCAATTTCATCTGGGGGATTGCCGACGACGTGCTGCGCGACGTTTTCGTGCGCGGCAAATACCGCGATGTCATCCTGCCGATGACCGTCCT
>CAZGBW010000058.1:0-10668 GCA_964523995.1 uncultured Victivallales bacterium
GGTTCGACTGCGCCGCGAGATCGTCCACGGCGGCGATGATCTGGCCGATGGCCTGGGTCTGTTCGCTGAGGCGCACCATGCTGTCGGCAATCGAGCTCATCTGCTGGTGAATCCGTTTTATGCCCTCGACAGTTTCGTCGGTGGACTTGCGCCCGGCCTGCGAGATTTGCGCCGACTTCTGCGCGCTGTCCGAAACGGATTTCGCCTTCTGGCTTGCGACTTGCGCCGTCTGCTTCACTTCTTCGACGGTGGTGGTGGTCTCGGTGACGGCTGTCGCCGTCTCGGTGGCGCTGGCCGCCAGTTGCGTGGTGGAGGCGACGATCTCGCTTGAAGCCGAGCCGAGCACCATGACCGCGTCGGTGATCTCGCCGGTTAGACTCCGCAAGTTCGTCACCATCGCCGCGAAGGCATTGCCGAGAAGATCCTGCGCCGACTGCGGTTTGACCTGAATTTGCAAATCACCGGCGGCGATTTTCCCCGCCATCCCGGCCATCTCGCGCTGGAAGCCGGTCATCCGTTTGAACGCCTGCAGCAACTGGCCGGCCTCGTCCTTGCGATCTTCCCCTTCGATCTCCACCGACACATCGCCGGTGGCCATGCGCTCGGCGATCGTCGTGACGGCTTTGAGCGGCCGGATGATGTTGCGCGTCAGCACAAAACCAATGACACACACTGCGACGATAGCGAGAGGGATGCCGTAGATGATCGTGTGGATGGCGGCGTTGGAACTGGCGTCTGATTCACGCATCCGTTTTTCCAGGAGCGTGCTTTCCTCCTTATTCATTTCGCCGGTAATGGCGCGGATCTGAACCATCAAGTTGTGGCCCACCGCCGACGCGGCGTACTGGGCCGCCCCGTCCAATCCCGCTTCCGCACGCGCCTTTTCTCCGTTCGCCAAGGCGTCAATCCGTTCTTTGATCAGCGGGTCAAGTTTATCGAGTCGCCGTTGTTGGTTGGAATTGTCCGCGGTCAGTTGGCGCAGGGCCGCCACGTGGTCTACCGCTTCCTTTGCCGACGCCTTGTAGCTCTCCAAGTACTGGGACGTGCCGGTCAGCAGATAACCGCGTTGGTGCGCCTCCGCCTCGTGCAACCCGGCCAACAGGCTCGCGATTTCCTCGCGCACCTGTTGGGTATGATTAACCCAGCCGGTATCGGCAATCAGCCGGCGGGTGGCCCGGTAGGACAGCGTTCCCACGATCACCAACGCGACCAGCGCCAACGCCAACACGCCGCCAATTTTCATACTTATTGTTTGTTTCATGGTTTATCTCCTATTGCTTGTCGCTATTTCTCGATTTCCTCCTGCACGATGACTTTCGGATCACCGAGAATCTTCCCGGCATCCAACACCACCAGCCGGTCGCCGGTCACCCCGCGCAGATATTCCTGCCCGATCCCGCTCAACGTCGGCAACGCCGCCTGCAACTGACTGACCGGCACGCTCCGCACCCCGCCCACGTCATCCGCCAAAATGCCCAAGTCCATCTCCGCCGAGTGGAGGATGATGACCTTGTGCAGGTCGTGCAGACCGTTGGCCGGCAAGTCGAAGAACTTCTTCAAGTCCACCACCGCGACCATCCGGCCGCGGACGTTCACGAGGCCGGTATAGAATGCCGGCGTGCAGGGTACCGGCGTCAGTTCCTTGAACGGGACCACTTCCCGCACGTAGCCGGTCTCAATCCCGTACCGCTCGGTCGCCAGCGAGAACTCGACAACGTCGATCATCGTCTCGGTCACCTTGGCGACCGGTTCGCGCGCTAGCGCCTGCGCCCGCGCCCTCAGAATGCGTTTCTGGTCCTCGTTCATGATCCCGGCACCTCTTCACGAAACGAATTGACGATCTCTGCCAAGCGCCCCGCCGTCATCCCCTCCGACTCCGGAAGGATCTCGTCTTGATCATGACGGTCGAGCAACTGCAGCACGGTGGTGAAATGTTTTTCAGCGTCCTTCCTCCGCCCGGCACTGCGCGCCAGGTTGCCCAGCGCGAAATGGGCGATGACAAAATCGGGGTCGAGATAGACCACCCGCTGCAGCGACTTCGCGGCCTCCGGCAACGCGCCCAATTCCAACGCGATCATCGCCCGCAGATAATGGGCGACCGGATTCAATTTCTCTGCCCGCACCAATTGATCCGCTGCCGCCAACGCCGCCGTCAACCGCCCTTGATTGGCTAACGTCCGCGCATCCGGCACCGGCTGTGGTGTCTCAACGCGTGGCGGTTCCACGGCCGGCACCGCCGGTATCTCCCAGACTGCCGGCGCCACCACCGGTGACGGCGGTCGCTCACACTTCCGATACAGAATCGCCCCATCCAAGTTCTCCGCCGTGAATTGCCGGCATGGATCGACCGCCGTCTCAGTCGCGCTCAACGCCAGCCACCCGCCGTCCACGAGACAGCGGTGAAGTTGCGCGATGACGCGCTGCGCCTGGGCCGGCGCGAAGTACATCAGCACGTTCCGGCAGAAGATCACGTCCATCGCGTTCGTGTCGGTCGGGAGGGACGGGTACGAGTCCTCGGCCAGGTTCAAATGCTCGAACTGCACCATCCGCCTAATCTCCGGCAGGATGGCGTAGCGACCCGACTCAACGCGCTGGAAGCACTGCTCCTTCAGCCATGCGGGCGCGTCGCGGAATGACCACTCCCCGAACACGCCCGCCGCCGCCTTCTGCAAAAACCGGGAGTTCACATCCGTGGCGAGGATCGTCACCTGCCAGTCCTTAAGATCCGGCATCGCCCGCCGCAACGTGATGGCCAGCGAGTACGCCTCTTCGCCCGTGCAGCACGCCGCACTCCAAAACCGCAAATGCTGTTCGCCGCCTCGGCGCGACTGAATCAACTCCGGCAGGATACGTTCCGTAAGTACCTCGAACGTTCGCTTCTCGCGGAAGAAGTACGTCTCCCCGACGGTCAGGTTGCCGGCCAGGATCTCGATCTGATGCCGGGTCAACGGCGCGGACATCAGCCCCTGCACACACGCGGTTTCACCGGTGTACCCGAACTCCGTCGCCGCGCTCAGGATCCCGCGCCGCAGATCCGACCAGCGTTCCGCCGGGAAGTGCAGCCCCATGTGCGCCGCGACGAACTCGCTGAACTGCGCCAGCAACAGATTGGATATTTCGTGGCTCATACAGGTACCAACGCGGCCTCCAGAGCCTGTTCCTCGTCAAGCGACAGGAACGTGTTCAAGTCGTGAATTAGAATCAACCCGTCCGGCCGTTTCACCACGCCGGCCACGTAGCCCGTCCCCGGCAGGACCGCCTCGGCGGGCAACGTATCGTCCGCGGCGCATTCCACCACGCCGTTGACCGCATCCACCATCAGCGCCACCCCGCGCCGCGCGGTTCGGGCGAGGATGATGTGGTCATCGAGTTGCAGTTCCCGTTCCGGCAGTCGGAACCGCCGGCGCAGGTTAAAGACCGGGACGACTTGCCCCCGGACGTTGATGATGCCCTCCACGCTGTCGGGAGCGCGGGGCAACGGCGAGATTTCCACGGCACGCACGACGAACTGCACGGCCGACAGCCCGAGGGCATAGCGATGGTCGTCCAGAGAAAACACCACAAGAACCCTTGCGGTATTCAGAACACCCATACAAGCTGACTGGTCCCGATCCATTGACGCCCCCCTATGCCCAATGAAAAGCTCGCATGCCTGATTTAACCCTATGTGGTTGCGGGGATTCTGTCAACGTGTTTCTGAAATATCTTTATGCGGTGAGTGATGAGTTCTTCTATGCGACTAGTCGTAATCCTTGCGCAGTGTCGGGGTCGTGGCAAGGCGAATGGGAACAGAGCGCCAGTGATGTCCATGATCAGCCGCTCAGTGAACAATCCGCTGTCATCCTGGACATCATGAACGACGCTGACGTGGAACGCTTCGTCAACCCGCGAAGCCAGATCCGCTGGGCGGCGCTCGACCAATGGCTGCGCAGCCCCCGCACCCGTGAATGCCTGCAGCCCGGCGTCACGGGAGCAAGCCAGGCGGCGTGACCCCTGGAAGACGGAGCCGTCCCCTGCCCCCGGCAGCGTGCGGCCCCGCCTTTTTTATCCATCAGGGAGGGGCAGGCTTGCCCGCTATCTGCCGTGTTGACCGCGCGACAGGGGTAATCCGATCCATCTGAACATCGGAATAAACAAACGACTTGTGATGATAACAATGGTTCAGTAATGTCTCTATGCGCACGGGGTCGCTCCTTTTGCTGCTCGTTCAACACAGCTTATGGAGCATCATGACCCAGTGCGTTTCAAGTTATTTTGTAACGACTCAGGTCACAGGGTTCAGGGGTTCAGGGTTCAGGAAATTCGAAGAGGAAAGCGGGCAAGAGAAGGGGGACTGGCATCCTGGATGTGCGATTCTTTCCTGTTTTTCCCGAACCCTGAACCCACCCCTCCTGAGCAGTTACGTTATTTTACCCGCAGATTCTGCGGAAGACCCTTTTTCTTGTCATGAATGAACTCATGGATGGAACCATTCCTGGTGGCGGATATTCACCCTATTCACGGGGTTTGCTCCCTGCCGGACAACTATCCAGGACGCAGATCCAAAAGGGAAGAATAAATGTCCGGGGGAACAGTCCGAGCATACGTTCATCAGCGGAAAATTCCACGAACACGCAGTACGCCGAAACGGTTGTGTGCGACTTTATGATTGGCGGAGGGAGAGGGATTCGAACCCCCGAGCCCTTGCGGGCCGCCGGTTTTCAAGACCTTCATAACAACCAATGTTTGCAGGGGTTAAATTATACCGTTGACAGTTTGTTGACGGTTTGCCTATCCTTGCCGCCATACTTCAATGCTTGCTGCACCTTGCCGCAAGCTACACGACCATGAAGACTAGAGGAGGTCTGCTACGAGACGCAAGCGAAAAGAACCGGTCACGATGTTCGAGGGCCACCCGATCCGCAGCCGGGCAAATGGAACGTTTCAAATTGACTTTCATACCCACGGCAAGCGGGTCCGCAAGGTGTTCAAGACTCTGGCGGAGGCGAAGACCGACATTGCCCAGCGTAAGGTTGAAGTGATCAATCAGGGACGGGCGGCATTCGACATTTCAGATCAAGACCGGCTCGATATCGCGATGATCAGGAGAACGATTACAGTGCCGTTGCTGAAGCTGGCTGACTTCTGGACCGAACATCACCCCGCCAATGCCGCACAAATGACCGTCGAGGAGCTCACGGCTGCTTTTCTCGATGCTCACGGGCGGCGTGGCAGGCGCAATGTCGGGATCCGTCGCGCAGCTACGCAAAATGATCATAAATGGCGGCTCGGTGTTTTCTGCAAGACTTTCGGAACCCGGCAGGCCGGTACAATCACAACCGCCGATGTGGAATCATGGCTGACGGTAAACGGATGGAAGGGGTTGCACTGTCATCATTTTTTCAGCGCGGTTCGTGCCCTGTTCAATTTCGGCGTGCGCGAAAAGGCGATAACGATTAACCCGGTCGCGAACGAGGCGCTTGTCTTGCCGGAATTGCCCGATACCGACCCCGACATCATGCCCGTCAAGCAGGTTGCTAGCTACCTTGCCGCCATGCAGGCCATGGAGCCCGATCTATTGCCGCGTGAGGCAATAGGCTTCTTCTGCGGAGTAAGACCAACCGAGCTGGAAAGGCTGGACTGGCAGAACGTGTCCATGGAAAACAAGCTGATTACCATCGGTGCGAGCGAATCGAAAACCCGGAAGAAACGCACTGTCGAAATGCCAGATAACCTGATTGCATGGCTCAATCCTTATGTGAAGGCCAATGGTCCGGTCTGCCCGTTTTCAACAACAATTCTCACGAGGAGGAGACGCGCGGTAAAGACCGCATCGAGGATTGAACCGCCGCACAATGCGGCTCGGCATTGTTTCGCGTCGTATCACCTCGCGAAGCATCAAAACGCCGCAAAGACCGCCTTGCTTCTCGGGCACCCAAATGCCGAGCTCCTGTTTGGGACCTACCGCAACATCAGGGATACGGACGGCAAGGCGATAACCGAGGCGATGGGCGCAGCATATTTTGAGATCCGTCCGGAACATTAGTTCCTGGGGGACGATCTTGTTTAGAGCCGAGGGGGAACGCGGTTCCCCGGTCAACACGCTACACGGGGCATTCTGCTATCCTCTGACCAGGACGGATAGGCTGACGTCATCGGCGCGTGGTGATCGCAGGGCCAGTTCAACAATGGTCTTCAGTGTTGATTTGCCGGGGCCGTGCTTCCGGTAGAACTCCTGCAGGACATACTGGTCAATATTGGCCCCGTCGCTGGCAATCGTCAGGACGTCGCCCTTGTCGAGCGTCACGGTGACATGATGCGGACTGGATGGCGCCTTTCCAAACCAGTTGGTCAACTCCCGGAATCGGTTCAGGTCAGGCTCGGTAATCTGTTCGCCGGCATATTTCCTCGCTCCCCTGTTTATGTACATGGCGACATCGCCAGCCCAGAAGCATTCCGCCACGTCACCGTGGACGGCGGCGACGGCAAAGGCGGCTCCACTGCCCAACATGGTTTCGTTGCTCGCAAATTCGGCCCGGAATGCCTCCGCCAGGTCTACCAGCGCGCTCTCCATTTGGCGTCCTACAGGCATCGCCGGCTTTCCAAACAAGGGATCCACAGCAATGTGCCGTTCAAACAGCCATCTTGCCACGCTGCCCCCGTAAGCCGAACCGCTGATGCCGTCAGCGACCCCGAGAAGACAGACCGTACCGGATTCGCCGGTATCGATCGCCCGCTGAAGGATGCAATCCTGGTTCTCGCTGTGTTTCTTCCCGCAGCGGGTTATGCCGAACATCGAACTTTCACCCATTATACGTTCCCTTTCTGGCTTTGATGGCGGATTCCTTGCGTTTGGAGGTGGACGCTCATACCGAGACGCAGTAGCTGTCCAGCCAGGCGTCGACCATATTCGCGGTCGATCGTTTGACCTTGCGATTGCCAGTCCCTTTCAATTCGGAGCGTCTCCAGCAGCCATCGGTACCGCGGAAGATCGCCAGAGTGGCGCGCTCGGGGGCGGTTACCCGGTAGATGTAGAAACCGCCGCGCAACACCTTCCATGCGTAGGAGGCTACACAGTTGTTCTGTTCCTCGCCTTCAATCTGGAGATCCAGCAGGCTGTTGATCGGCTGGATCGAGGTCGTCCCCGGCAGAGGCGGGGGTGGAAAGGGCTTGTGGACGTGGATCTCCACTTTTGACCGGTCCAGATTCCGCTGGAAGCGGTTGTTTTCGGCCTCCCGACGACGCTCCCTCTCTACAGCCTGACGACGCTCCTCACATAACTGCGCCTGCCGCTGCTGGTAGGCATCATACTCGGCAAACACCTCGTCATGATGCGCATCAACCTCCTCGATGCTGCGGAACTGCGGCACGGTCCGTTCCGGCGCGATTTCCTGAAGCATGGTGATAATCGCCAGGATCTTATCCCCGAGCGTGAAATCGCCATCTTGGCCTGTCATCCCCCCTGCCGCCTCAAGCAGCACCGGGGTGACGGCTCCCAGAATGTGCTGGTTGGTCACGATTTCCAGCACGGTTGCATTGATGACACGCTGGTGCCCGAGCAGTCCGATAGCCTCCGGGTCGGACTGCAATGCATTCTCGAGGCGGCGCAGTAGATAAGGCGATGCATCTCCGGCCGGAATCTTGCGTAGCAGTTTCTCCGCCGCTCCCGTTCCCGGGAACCCCAGCCATTCCAGGATCCAGCGCTGCTTACGCAGGGAGTAGGCTGCCGCCTGGAAACCGGCCGCCTCGATGCCGGTGTGGCGGAATATATTGTTGTTGGCCAGCGCATAGGCCAGTACTGGATTGGACACCGCCAGGTCCAGTGCCAGCGGCTGACGCGATATCATCGCCAGCAGCGGCCATTGATGACTGCAGAACGCTTCGGTGGCTTGGACGACGGAGGGCGGGATCTGCTCCCGGAACTCCCGGAATGCCGTCTCTTTCTGCGCAGCCAGGATCTCATCGGACTGGCCGGCGATGACATCAAGTCCGTACGCATTGCGCCTCACCGGCGGCAGTGGATGGCGCAGAATGCGGAAATCCGGCCAGCAGGGTGCCCAACGCATTCCGCTCAGCAATTCCTCGGCAGATGCCTCGGGCTTCCAGCGCAGGCGGGTAGACGCATTGCGTGTGGTTATCCGCAGGACGCCGTCGCTGAACTCAAACGCGGGTTTGTGTGCTTCACTCATGATGGTCTAAAGTGTCAACGACTCACTCCTTACCGTGTGCCATTTTGACGATCTTCGGATCGAAGCGGGCGACGATTTCCACCAGGTCAGCCTGCTCGCGCATGACCTTGTGGATGTCCTTGTAGGCCCCCGGCACTTCGTCAATCCCGGCACTGAGCAATATAACTCCGGCGGCATCGAGATCCTTCTTCACGTTCGACCACACAAAGCGGTTCTTGGCCTCGCTACGCGACATCAGGCGGCCCGCGCCGTGAGCAGCGCTGTTCATCGAGCACGGCTCGCCCTTGCCGCGCACGAGGAAGCCGGGAGTGGCCATCGAGCCGGGAATGATGCCCAGCACGCCGAGCCCCGCCGGCGTGGCCCCCTTGCGATGCACCACGACCTCGCGTCCGCCGTGAGTCTCTTTCCATGCAAAGTTGTGGTGGTTCTCCATCCGGAACAGGACCTGAGCCTTCAATGCCCGCACTAGCTTGCGGTGGAGGATCTCGTGATTGGCTGCTGCAAACTCGCCCATGAGCTGCATGGCTCGCCAGTACTCCCGGCCGGCATCACTGTCCAGAGCGAGCCAGCCGAGGTGTTGAAGCTGTTTCGGAAGCCCCTTGTGCAAATCCATAGCCACTTTCCAGAAATGGTCCGCGATGGTCGCCCCCGGACCGCGGCTACCGCTGTGCGACAGGATCGCCAGGTATTCGCCGGCGGGCAGCTCCGGCAGGGACTCCGGGAGCGTCAGCATCCCGTACTCCACGAAGTGATTGCCAGATCCGCTGGTCCCAAGCTGCCCCTGTGCCGTTCCCTTGTTCCGGGCAACAACCTGACAGAAGTTCCAGTCCTGATGCATGACCGGATGATCGTGTGGATCTTTGAACGCGGCACCACTGCCGAAGAGCGTTTCGGACTCCAGAACCCGAACGAGCTCATCGCGATGCCGATTCAGACTGGTGACCGACATATCGGTCACTGTGAGCATCATGCGGCAGGCGATATCCACGCCCACCGCATAAGGAATGACCGCGTTGTCCGTCGCCAGAACGCCGCCGATGGGGAGCCCATAGCCCATATGGGCATCCGGCATGAGAGCACCCTGGACCGCCACAGGCAACCGGCACGCGTTCCGCATTTGGTCGATCGCCGCCCGGTCATGATCGCCGCCCCACATGCGCCATGGTGCCTCGGCCTTTAGCTCACTGGCTTTGTTTGTGGCAGAGGCTACGTCCTCCATAGCCTGTTGCATCATCGCCTTCGCAAGGACACCGAAAAGTGGATCGTCCAGGAACGCATCGGGGGCCGCGACAAGGTTGCACAGCCCCTCCATAATCTGCTTCTTCTTCAGCCCCGCCTGCGCCGCCGGTCCCATCAGGCTCAGGGCCAGCTTCAGCAGCGGCCCAGTCGGAATGCCGGCCTTCTGTATGTCGTTCGCTTTCATTTCAGATCAGCTCCTGAGTTCAATTCTCCATCATTATTTCCGTGCTGTATGCTATCCAACAGGTCGCCACAGAAACAGCCTTTTTCGGTTCCGGCCCACATTTTGTGTCATTTCGCACATCATTCCAGAATACTCATCTCGGGCGCTATCACCGCCGGACAAACAGCGTCCGGCATGGATCGTGGATGAAAACACAAAAGCCCCGGCAATGTAGCCGAAGCTTGTGATTTAAACAGGCTAGGACAAGATACTACATGACTTCCAGAAATGCCTTTGCTAGGTTTTCCTCGGTATGAATAACACACCCATACTCGAATTCGATACGGATCGGCGGGACGTGGTGAACTACGCGCTTCACATCACACCACACCCCGGCATTCCCGAATGCTGCCTGGCGATGTAGCCTTGAGATGGAGGGTCCTGTGAAGATCGGGAAAGATCGGGCAGGCCGACTTGATCTATGTCGGGGGAGGAAACACCCTGCGCATGATGCGAAGATGGCTCGGATTGGCCGTCGACCGCATGCTGCGGGCCGCCGGACAGGGGGAACAATCCTTGCAGATGGAAAAGTTCCGTCATTATTGCTGTTCTGACAGGAAAGGGGTAATCAATCATGAGAATAAACAGGCACATTCCAGTCCTGTACAAGGTTCTAGAGGTCGTTGAGCATAAGTATGGAGAGGCCCGGGTTGCTGAGTACAAGAGGGACTTTAAGACGCTTACGCTGGTGGCCATGGATAGGGAAATAATCTGTCAGGTTATTGCAAGGGAAGCGTGGTGCCGAAGACTCTTGTTTCTCGTTTTATATCCAAGGTATATTCTCCCGTACCTAATTAGAGTACGGGCAAGGGAAGTCGAGGACGATTAATTCCGGCTAGAGCGAGGTGACGATGAAGCATACAGAGATTGATACACATAGCAAAGGGCTTGCGATACCTGACTATTTCACGGGATTTGCCGCCGAGTCCCCGACCACATGGCGCAGCAGGTGTGTCACCATCGCCACTGGCAACCACGACGTTGATTGCCAGCTTGAAGCGCCCGGCGATTGGACGCAGATCGCCCTTGAAACAGCGG
>CAZGBW010000059.1:0-10661 GCA_964523995.1 uncultured Victivallales bacterium
GATCTTTTCCGCAACCCGGCCGAGAAGGACTACGTGAAGCGGTCGGTGGTTGCCGCCGGCAAGACCATCCGCGAGGCGATGCGGATTGCCGAACTGAACACCGTCCGAGCCTGCAGCCGTTGCGGAAAGTACGTGGAGCCGGACGAATATGCGCGCAGCCAGCGATTTTTCCAGCGCGTGTATTGCGATATCTGCTTCGACCACACCGCAACGGAGCGGCGCAACAAGGAAACGCGGATCGAGGATCAGAAGAAGATCCGCACGCTGGACGGCACCCTGGTGCAGTCCGATGGTGAACGGCGCATTGCCGAATGGCTCGCCGCACGTGGGATTGCCTATCGCTATGATGCCCGGCTACGGATCATCGAGGGATTCCAGATCCGCCCGGACTTCTACCTGCCGGAATACGATGTCTACATCGAGTACTGGGGCATGGATACCCCGCGCTACAAAGCCGGTATGTACCTCAAGCAGGACCTATACATGCAAGCCGGAAAACGCCTGGTCTCCCTGTACCCGGAAGACAAACAGAGGCTGGACCAGGCACTGGGGGAAAAACTAAAGCAGATAGGTCCGCCCGCGCGGCCGCATACGTAGTCAGTCCGCAGGACGCCACGGCGGATAGCATGGCAAGAAAGAAATCGGTCAAAAGGTTGCAAGCGCTCCCGGAACCCGCTACAAAGTGAATGCAAATGAACTACTACGCGCATAGCCTGGAAGGCCAGCCGAAGGAACAGTGGCAGCCGCTGGACGAGCACCTGCGGAATGTGGCGGAACTGGCCGCAGAATTCGCCAAGCCCTTCGGCGGCGAGGATTGGGCATGGATTGCGGGTCTCTGGCATGATCTGGGGTCGCCCCCCTCGCGGGGGCGTGGATTGAAACGTGGTCTTTGCGGGCATGTTCTGGGCTATATCAGGCGGGGTATGTGAGTTCGGTTGCGTTCCGGCATGGAGTGCAGTGTGCCGGTTCTGCAAAATTATCGACCGTCTGGATCATCTGATGCGATTCGGCACGAATAGAATTCCTCCACTTGACATCCTCTTCCAGGTTTCGTTACCGTTTGCCCATGAACTTGCTCACCCAGTCCGTTTTCAACGGGCGGACGTCGGTCCTGATCACCGCACTGGCGACCTTGGTGTCGGCATTTGCCTGCGCAGCAGGGAAGAATGAGAGCTTCAAGGCCTTTGTCGAAGAGGACCAGCGGCAATTCCGCCAGTTCCTGATGCCGTCCAGCAACCCGCCTCCGGTGGGCAGCCTGCCGCCGACACCGGTGCCGTCCGTCCAGGTCGCTCCCGATCCTGCGAGGGACATCACGGATACTCCCGCTGCGGCCCCGCTGACCCCGGGACTCTATGTCGGCTATGAGGAAGACCTCAGGGCGCTGTCGGTCGTGGAAGGGCAACCCATGCGGTTCAGGGGAATGCTCTTCCGGATCGCCACCGGTGCCCCCCCCAACGCCGTCGAGGGTACGCTCTTCGAATACGACTCGGAGAAAGAGACCGAGGATGATGAATTCCGCGCCGTCGGCCGTCTGGCAGCGACCTGCGATCCGCAGGCCGGCTGCATCAGCGGCGTGGTGGATTACATTACCTTTTCCACATCGTTCGTCGCCACGGCGACAAGCCCGGACTTCATCACCGTGCGCGAGTCCGCCTGCACGCGCATTCCCTACCTGTCCGGCGACTATCGCGAAGAGTTCTCCCCGCTGCGGAAGTTCCATGTTGGCCAGGCCACGGCGCGCATGGGCGAGCTGTGGTGGCTGACTCCGGACGACGAGCAGATGATCGCGTGTTTCATCTCGAGCAACCAGGCTGTGGTCCCTGGCAGCAAGCAGACTCTCAACATCGTGGACGGGGGGCGCATTCTCCGCTGGTCGGATGGTATCGAGTTTCGCCTGGCGCTGACCAGTGGCGAGGTGGCCCGTGTCGACGGTGTGTGGAAAGACGAGGCCGGCGGATTGTGGACGGTGGGCCAGAGCGGCGACACGCTGACCCTGAGCGGAAAATCCGAGAGGCCGATGCCCGGCTGTTTCATGGATTACCTCTCCATCCGGGCCCGCCTGAGCCCCGAAGGGAAAGTCGTCGCGGGCAAGTACAACAACTTCAAGGATTCGATCGAATGGGAGTCTGGCACCGTCTGGGTCCGGCCGGCTGGCGGGGTCCTGACCAGGACAAAGCTCGTCCCCGACCCGCAGCGCTGGTCGGTGCAGAAACCGGACACTTTCGCCATCAGTGAACAGGTTCTGTGTATCAAGGATTCGTCGGGTGAGGACCGCTTCCGCTTCGAGCTGCTCCAGGCCCCGCCACCCACGCTTGTGCCCGGTGGTGCGTTCACGATCGAAGTCTCCGCATTCGCCCGGCCCGAGTGCGGGGGGGGATTCTGGTTCGCGCCGATTCCCGACTACCAGGCCACGTCGGACGCCACGTATGAGGCGCCGTGGGTGAGTCCGTCCGGCGCGGGTGTGGGTACCGGGTGGACGACGAACAACATTCCCATCGGATCGTGGAAGAAAACATTCCAGGTCCGCGTTCCGTCCGACCTCAAGGACGGGAAGTTCAATTGCTTCCTGAACATCCGGGATTCCTTCGGGATCAAGGCCTACAACTGGGTCTATTACGGGTACGAACGGAAATGACCCGTCGGGGGCACGTGGTCGGGGGCCGGGTCGGGAGGGTCGGCGATGCGGAGCTCGCTCCGGATGGCGGAAACATCAAAATCGAAGAGCCGCTCCGGAATGTTCTCCCAGGCCGCGTAGAAACCAAAACCGCCTTTCAGCATCTCCCGGATGGCCTCCTCCTTTGACCACCCCTGCACGACGATGCGATAGGCCGCGCACATGGCACCGGTACGGTCCGACCCGCGCAGGCAATGCACCATGACCGGCGTTGCCTGCGGATCGGTGACGATGGCGAGAAACTCCAGGACGTCCTTGCGCCGGAGGTTCCACGCTTTCATCGGAATCGGTTCGAGATGCAGCGCGAGTTCCCCGATCTCATCGCGGTCCGAATGGAAAGCGCGGAGACTGACAACAGTCCGGATGCCCATCGCGTGCAGGCTTTGCATGCCTTCGGCAGTCGGCTGCGCGCCGCGATACAGGACCTCGCTGACCTTGTGGAAGTTATCGACGCCTTCCAGTGGCACGGGCTGCGCCCACGCCGCCGGGCGATTGGTCACCGCCTCGATTTCCTCCGCCGAGAGCCAGCGTTCACTGCTCCCCTCCACGGCATCCGTTTCGGACGTGGTCCGGGACCCCGCATCGCCGTCCCGCAGCATCCAGGCCCGGCCCTGCCGCCGATCCTCTTCAACCCAGCGCTGGTAATCCGTTGCCTCGGACTCCGCCCGGCATACGGACGCCGCCACAACCCAAAGGAACAGCACCCGCGGCAGCGCCAGCTGCCAGCCAGCCCCGGTATTCCTGGCCACGAGCCACCACGAACAGCACATCAGGAACCGCATGCGACACTGCATGACCTTACCGTCCTTCCATCGCCCCATGGCCTTCCACCGTTTTGCCAGGCCGAATGACTGCCCTCGCTGAACCAGTATTATCCAAGTCCGGCGGGATCTGTCAACCGGGCATTCGATCATGAACAGGGCAGGGTGATGCGGACACAGGCCCCCGTGCCGGGGGGGCGGTCGGCAATCGCTATGCTTCCGCCTGAGCGTTCGATGGCGGCCCTGGCCAGGAACAGCCCCAGGCCGGTGCCTTCGGGGCGCGTCGTCATAAACATGTCGAAGACCCGCTGGCGGTCGGCGGGCGGGATTCCGGGGCCCTGATCGGTGATCTCCACGGTTGCCGTGTCGCCGGACATTGCCATGTGAATGGAAATCTCACCGCCCGCCGGGGAAAAGTCTATCGCGTTGGTGAGCACGTTTACCAATGCCCGGCGCAGCGAGGCGGCGAAGGCCGTGATGTGAAGGGGGGTGTCCGGGGCCTCGATCGCGACGCGGATGCGCCCGCGCTCCAGGCGCGAGGCCAGGGTTGCCACTGAATCGCGCACGCAGGCCGCCATGTCGATGGTGGTGCGCTCGGCGGTGTCGGGTCGCGAGACGTACAGGAAGGCCTTGAACACCTCGTCCATCCGGTCAAGGGTATGCCGCATCCGCCCGGCCAGCGCGGCGATGCGCTCGGGTCGCGCCTGCCCGTCCTGCCCGACTTCTTTCTCGAGCATCTGCGCATCCAGCTTGAGCGACGACATCGGGTTGCGGAAGTCATGCACGATGCCGTTGGCCAGCATGCCGGAGAAGGCCAGATGCTCCTGCTCGGCGCGCAGCGCCTCGTGCCGCATCTCCCGGCGCATCATCAGAACCACCAGGAGGATGCAGAGGCCGAAGGCGATGCAGACGGTCAGAAGCGAAAGCCGGAACATGGAGGAGATGGCCGAGCCGGCGGCCCGCGCCTCGCGGCTGACGGCGTCCTTGCGCAGGGCCACCTCCACGTGCAGGGTGCCGTTGGTGGTGTCGGCATTGGACGAGAACACCACCACCGGTACCCGGTCCGGTCCGTCCTGCAGGAGTTCCCGGTGCATGGAGATGCCGGGCACGGCGGCTGGCGGGTGTCCGTCGCTATCCCTGTGACCGATGCCATCCGGCGGTGAGGTCTGTTCATGGAAGACGACCATGCCGTCGCGCGTGACGGATACATATTGCAGGCCCCGCTCGACGGTGTAGAGATTGCGCACGAGGTGCGAGAACCTCGACCAGTCGGTCGCGTTGCCGTTGCTGGTGGCGGGGGTTTGCGATATCAGGTGGGAGACCATGGTCTGCCCGCGCTGAAGAACCGTCTCGGCGGCACTTTCGGCGGCGGCTCGGTCGTGAAGCTGGCGCAGGATCAGCAGCATGCCGCCCGCCATGGCGGCAATCAGCAGGACCGAGAGCACGGTTGTGAAAATCAGTGGCATTCTCATGGTGTCGTCCACCCGGGCATGGCGGGCGGGAAGGGGTTAGCGGGTGCGGGACCGGACCTGGCGGCGGCGGAACAGGCGGCGCACCTCGTCCACAGCGGGCCGCACGGTGGACAGGTCTATGCGATCGATGTTGTTGCGGGTGAACAGGCGGCGCAGGTTCTCGTCGCTGGCGGCGGTCTCGCGTGCAAAGTGACGTCGGAAGGCGGCGGATGCGGTGTCGGCAAGGAAAAGCTCACCGGTCTCGGCATCCTCGATCTCGATCAGTCCGGCATTCGGCAGCTCGAGTTCATGCGGGTCGGTGATCGGGCAGCAGATCACGTCATGGCGTCGGGCCGCTACACGAAGAGCCTTCTCGAAGCCGGTGTCCTGGAAATCGGAGATCAGGAACACCACCGATTTCCGTTTCTGGACCGAGGTGAGAAACCGCAGGGCGGCGGCGATGTCGGTCCCGTGGGGGGTTTCCTCGGCGGCCAGCACCTCGCGCACCAGCCGCATGGCGGCGGTCCGCCCCTTGCGCGGGGGGATGCATTTCTCGATGCGGTCGCTGAAGAGGATCAGTCCGATGTTGTCCTGGTTCTTGACGGCCGATAGCGCCAGCAGGCAGGTCATCTCGGCGGCGGTCTCGGCCTTGCTGCGGGTGGCGGAGCCGAAACACTGCGAGCCGGAGATATCCACGAGAAAGATCACGGTCAGCTCGCGTTCTTCCGAGAAGCGCTTGATGTAGGGGTGCCCCATGCGGGCGGTGACGTTCCAGTCAATCGAGCGCACGTCGTCGCCGAAGGCGTACTCGCGGACCTCGTCAAATTCGATCCCCTGGCCCTTGAATACCGAATGATAGGCACCGGTCAGTTGCTGGTCCACCATCCGGCTGGTGATCACCCGGAGCCTGCCCACCTGCTTCATCAGTTCTTTGGTATCAATCGGCATGATTGCGTCTTCTCCCGGCGGAGGGGGATTATTTGGAAATCCTTCGGTCCGTAATGGAATACTATATCGCGGACCGGAGTCAAGAACTCCTTGCGCGGGGCAAACGCATCGGGCCGAACACAGGCATCTCATTACGGATGCTCGTGAACCGAGCAGGGTCTCTCAGCATCAACCCATCCGAACCTCAACCCGGACCTCGGTGGTTCCGGCGTGGTAGGGGATCACCGAACCGCGAACGGGTTTGCCGTCCACGATCAGTTGCCGCACACCCTTGCTCACCCCGTCAGGGTTCCGCACCGCAATGCGGTAGGTCACGCCGCGGAAGACGCGCGTGAGTTCGAACCGCTTCCAGCCAGGCGGGATGCACGGATCGATCCGCAATCCGTCAAACTCGGCGCGGCAGCCGATAATGTGCTGCAACGCCCCGATGGCCATCCAGGCGGCGGACCCGGTGAGCCAGGCATTGCGGCCGCGCCCAACGATGTGGAAGGGGGGCTGCGACACGAACTGGCACATCACGTAGGGCTCCACCTCGTGCCGCTCGGCGTTGCGGCTCTTGCCAGCGGGGCAGAGGCGCTTGAAGTATTCCATCGCCTTGTCGCCGCGTCCGGTCATGGCCTCAGCGGCGATCATCCAACTGGCGGCGTGATGGAACACCGAGCCGTTCTCCTTGATGCCGGGCGGATAGATGCCGGCCGAGCCGACTTCCTCCATGTCGATGATACTGCCGCGGTGGGCTGCGGACCGGCTGAAGCCGGTACACCAACGCCGCCCATGGTCAGGGCGGGCCGTTGGTGTCCCGCCTTCAGGCGGTCTTTGGGGTTATGTCTACTGTCACATTCAGATGGAAGCCCTTCGGACATGCTTTTCCTTCATGGCGTTTCGACCATGAGCCGGTAGAAGCGATTGTCGGGGAGTGGGCCCGTATCCACCAGGTTAGTCACCGCGCCGACTCCGCCGATCTGCTTTTCCCGAAACACGTTGCTCCAACTCCCGCTCTGCAGGTCATCGCGGTACTGCAGGGTGTACAGCCGGTTGCTTGAGGTGAGGCACGACACGGCAAACGCGTCCACCGCGACCTGCGCGGACAGGACGGCGAAGTACGAAAGCGCGTTGGTCGGGTCCGTGTCGGCCACCCACTCGTCGCGGTTGCCGGGGCCGTCGCCATCGGAATCCGCGCCTGCATCCGCGGCCTCGTCGGGCGCCAGGCCGTAGCGGAGTTCCCATGCGTCCGGCATGCCATCGCCATCGCTGTCGCTGTCGCTGTCGTCCACAGGACTGAAGTATTCAAAGGCGCCGATATCGGCCGTGGCGACGCCGTTGGTGTCTCCATCCAGCGGGCGCGGAACGCCATCCATGTCGTACGACTTCGGTAACCGCGCGATGTCGGCGTTATTGCCGCGATCAATGCACGGCGAGCCGGCCGCCAGCCGGTAGTTGCCGTTCGCCGCATCCACGAATTGCGGATCATTGGTGATGTTGCCGGGAACTTGTGGCCCGGGATCCGGCGTTGTGCAGCAATAGCGCATGCTGTTGGTGCCCCAGTAGTTCGCGTTGCTCGGGGCGATGTTGTTGAACACGATGCTGTTGCGCACCACCTCGCGGTAGACGGTCTGGTAGTGGATGCCGCCAGCGTTGGTCCCCGCGCTGTTGCCGACCACGACGCAGTTGGCGAGGATGCCGTAACACACACCCCCGCCGTAATCGCCCGCGGTGTTCCCGATGATCAGGCTGTCGGAGGCCTGTGAAGGCTGCGTCCCCAAGTCTAGATACAGGCCACCGCCACGCAAGGCCGAGTTACTGACAATCAGGCTCGTTTGGACGTCTCCGCCCAACACACCCCCGCCATGCCGTTGCGCCGTATTGTGCGAGACAACGCAGTGATCCAGATAGGCGGCCCACGTCCCGCCTCCGTCCGTGGTGACGGTGTTGCTCGTGATCGTGGAGTAACTCACCTGGCTCCAGCCGCAGCCACCGCCATAGACAGCCGAGTTGCTGT
Source organism: uncultured Victivallales bacterium (assembly GCA_964523995.1). GTDB lineage: Bacteria > Verrucomicrobiota > Kiritimatiellia > UBA8416 > UBA8416 > UBA8416. The sequence continues at coordinate 7,834 of CAZGBW010000059.1, forward strand.
AGATTGTGCAGTTCAGCACCTGGCCGCCGGCGGTGCCTCCTCCCCCCCCGATGGCCACGTTCCCGAAGATCGTGCAGTTGCTGATGGTGCCCCATGCCGTGCCACCGCCCTGTCCGCCGGTGTTGCCGTAGATGCGACAGCCTTCGACAAGCCCGTAGGGATGACAAACCACACCGCCGGCCCGGTTGTCCGTCGATGCGCGCCCCTTGGTCAGCGAAAAACCGGACAGCACGCCGTTCTTCCCCACATAAGCACAGCGCACGCCGTTGGCCCCGCTTGTGCCCTGCCCCTCGATCGTCGTCCCCAAAGGCCCGCCCACGCTCCGCACCGTAATGCCGTTGGTGATGGCAATACGGCTGATGATGTAGGAGCCGTAGGCCCAGACGTTCATCTGGGTCATGATACCGCTGGCGTAAGTGCCGTTCGTCACAAAGACAGTGCCCCCCGGCACCCCGATGGAGTCGATGGCCGTCTGGATATTCGTCGCCGCTTTGCTCCAATTGTCGTAGGGGAATTGCGGGCTCGAGCTGTTCGCGCTCACATAGCGGATGGGCGCCGCAACCACCTGCACCGTCACAGTGGCGGACACGCCCGCAGGCAGGCTTTCGTTGAAGGCACTCAGCACAACGGCATACAATCCTGTTGCGCTCCAACTGTGGGTGATCCACGGCCGGTTCAAGATCGGCACGCCATCACCAAATGACCAGCGGCTTTCCGAGGCGCGGCCTTGGATGTCCGCGACGAAGTCAACGGGGCAATTCACGCTTACGTTCGTGTACTCCGCCGCGATCGCCACGCTCAAGGCGCCCGTGATGGCGCCGGCGGTTGGCTCGTCGCAGCCGACAGAGGGGACGGGAGCCCACGCCTCGCCGTCGAGGTCCTTCCCGGAAACAGACGACCCGTTGGTTACCGCGCCAATGCACGGCGAGTTCGGCGCCAGGCGCCAGAAGCTGGCCAATTCAGGCTCAAGCGCCGAGTTGCCGATCCCGGGATGCGGAGAGGTAAAACAGTTCACCATCGAGCTATCCTTGTGGTTGCCGCTCCGGAGTTCTGACGCAAAGTTGTAGTACACAATACAGTTGACGAGCGTGGCTTCGCACGCGCCGCCACCTTCCTGCCAGAACGCCGCATTGCCCACAATGGTGCAATTGGAGGCCGCACCTTGGTACAGTCCGCCGCCGGACTGTCCCGAGATGTTATTGACCACCGCGCTATTCACGAAGGTGCATAAACGTCCTCCACCGCCGGTGATCCTCGCCGTATTGCGCTCGACCAGGCAGTTCGTCAGGGACGAGTTTAAGGCGCCGCCGCCATCTCCGAAGGTCACCGTGTTGTAGCTGACGCTACAATTGTTCAGCGTGCTGCGATCCGCCCCGCCGCCGCCGTGTGTGGAACCTCCGCCATCCGCCTTGTTGTAGCTGACGCTACAATTGTTCAGCGTGCTCCAGGAAACTCCGCCGCCGTTTACGGTGGCGGAGTTACTGCTGACGGTGCAGTTGACCAGGGTGTTACTGTATGCTCCGCCTCCGGACCCACGGACGTAGTTATTACTGATGGTACAGCCAACCAGCATGCAGTTTCTGGCCCCTCCGCCGGTTGCGCTCGCGGAATTCGTCGCCCGGTTGCCTACGATCTGGCAGTTCACGACAAGACCGGTTCCCGCTCCTGAAATTCCGCCACCGCCGCCGGTGGCGCGATTAAATGCGCTGCAATTTGTGATCAAAGAGTCGATAATCCGCCCATTGTTAGCAACATAAACACCGCCCCCGTTGGCGAGCGCATTGGTGCCGGACTCGCATCCCGTAATGATGCAGTTGCTGACCACGCCATATCCGGCGATGTACGCCCCGCCCCCGCAAACCTGATCGGTCGTTCCGCTATTGAACGTGTAGCCATTGCGCAGCGTAAAACCGGCCAGCACAGCGTTCGCCCCAATATAGGCGCAGCGTACAGGCGAGGCACCACGTGGACCCTGTCCCTCGATGATGGTCGCTGCAGGGCCGTTCACGCTCTGCACCGTGACCGGATTCATTATGGACACGCGGTTGTTGGGCGCGCCGCCCGTGGCGTAGAGACCGTTGGTCACCAGGACCACGTCGCCGGCGCTCGCGGCCGCGACGGCGTCCTGGATGATCGTGGCCGCGGTCGCCCAGTTCGTGTATGGCGACTGCGGATTCAAATTCTGGGCATCCACGTAGTGTGTCGCCGCCTGGGCGGCAGGTTGCAGCAGCGCACCCGTCAGGATGACCGCGACGACGTAAGTTGATATTCTGAGCACGTGACCATTCCTTTCACTGAAGTGTTCCTACACGTCCCGACACCCGACCCCCTCCCGTCCCGTCTGCTCCCACCCATCAACCCATCCGAACCTCAACAAGGACCTCCGCTGTCCCGACCCGATAGGGAATCACCTTTCCGCGCACGGGTTTGCCGTCCACCAGCATCTGTCGCACACCCTTGCTCACCCCCTCGGGATTGCGCACCGTGATGCGGTAGGTCACGCCGCGGAAGACGCGCGTGAGTTCGAACCGCTTCCACCCAGGCGGGATGCACGGATCGATCCGCAATCCGTCAAACTCGGCGCGGCAGCCGATAATGTGCTGCAACGCCCCGATGGCCATCCAGGCGGCGGACCCGGTGAGCCAGGCATTGCGGCCGCGCCCAACGATGTGGAAGGGGGGCTGCGACACGAACTGGCACATCACGTAGGGCTCCACCTCGTGCCGCTCGGCGTTGCGGCTCTTGCCAGCGGGGCAGAGGCGCTTGAAGTATTCCATCGCCTTGTCGCCGCGTCCGGTCATGGCCTCAGCGGCGATCATCCAACTGGC
>CAZGBW010000060.1:0-10576 GCA_964523995.1 uncultured Victivallales bacterium
GAATCACCAGGCAACTCGAGAAACTGCGTCGCCTGCTGGAAGAGCGCAAGGCAAGCCGGAACCGTATGATCAACGGCCAGCCCGTCGATTGAGAGTGCCAAGACGTGCGGATCGTTTCCGATACTCAAGCGCGGCGCGGGGAGCGACACCGCATGCAGGGTCATGTCGATAAAATGACTTGGCACTTTTCTGTGCGCCGCCCACCGGGTTCATCCCGGTGGAGGCAAACGTTAAGATCATGAAAGTCTCACTCTTAACCCCACTCTTTCAACAACGTTGAATCGCAGAATCGCACCGATTCTCCCGGCGATGTTGACACCATCCGATGTGTTCGATATAGTCAACGCAACGAGTATTGAGATCAGGACCATAAAAGTGACCAACTAAACAGGGAGTACCTCATGACGAATATCGCAACACCGGCTTACACATGGATTGACAACTGGGCGAGAATCCCGGACAGCGAGTCGGGTCGCAGCAACGGACGAACACATGGAGTCTGCGCCACCCGCGCCGGCACGGTGATCGTATTTCATCAGGCCCACAACGGGCTGCTGACCTTTGACCCTCGGGGTCAGTTGGTGTCGGCGATCGGTGGCAACCGCTGGCTCGGCGCTCATGGCCTGACCAAGGTCGTAGACGGCGCCCAGGAATTCCTCTGGCTGACGGATCAGATCAGCAAGGAGGTCGCCAAGGTCACTCTTGAGGGTGAAACCGTGCAGACCATCACCCGACCCCCGCATGCCACGTATGAGCAAGGCGGCGGCTACACGCCCACGTGGGCGGCACAGAACCCGGAGAATGGCGACATCTGGGTGGCCGATGGCTATGGCTCATCTCTGGTGCATCGCTACACGCGCAAGGGCGATTACGTGGCATCCCTCGATGGCACCGAGGGCGCCGGGCGCTTCGCCTGCCCCCACGGGATCAACTTCCATCACTCGGACAAGGGACTCGAGCTGTGGATCACGGATCGCGGCAATAAACGCGTCGTGATCTACGACAGTGACGGCCGTTTCCAGCGCCAGACCACCCTCACGCACAGCCCTTGCTGCTTCGACTTCCTTGGCGATCTCGCGGTCATTCCAGAACTGCTGACGGGCGTCAAGGTCCTCAACGTCAACACACTGGCCCTTGTCACCGAAGTGGGGGCCAGCGACACGGTGAAACCCGGCAAGACCCCTGAGGGCTGGCCGAATCTGGCAGGGACCCCGCTGGTCAAACCCGGCATGTTCAACAGCCCGCACGGTGCATGTTTCTCACCGAATGGAGACATCTACTGCGTGGAGTGGATCATCGGGGGTCGGATAACCCGCTTGCAGCACCGGCAATAGCCATGCTCGGCCAGGAATCCGCAGGCGGATGTCCAGCCCCGCCCTGCCCTCTGCAAAGCCGAAGGGAGAGACCAGCGCCATGGGACGCCAAGTCCCGCCGCAACCGACTCTCCGCTTGATCGTGCTTCACTTCTTGGATGCCATGCCGATGTCCGGAAGCGACACGGTGATGATCTCATAGATGCCAGTGGCCATAGCGGAAACAAGAAACATCATGGCCGTCATGACGATCACGACGCCTGTGTTCTTGTCTGCGATTTGCACGATCGCGGCAACCTTGAAAACCAGCGGCATCAGGAACCATCCAATCACGGTCGCCAGGCACACGGCCAGAATAATACGTGCCTTATTCGCCCGACCGCCACTGAACGCCGCAAACAGGAAAATCACCAGCGCCAGAGCCAACGCGATAAGCGACACGGTATTCCCAAAATCCGGCCAGACTAGATTCACGACACCTTCGGACTGCATGCCCTCCCCCTTTCAATTGGTCGGGATGGAGGTCATCATCCATCGCCGCCTACACACGCTTTAACGATTCTGATGCTACTGACAAGACCGGACGATGCCCTTAATCCCTTGCGCTGCCGATGAGGCGATAGAGGACCGCGCCGATCAGGGCACCAGCGATCGGGGCGACCCAGAAGAGCCAGAGCTGGGCGATCGCCCAGCCTCCGACATAAAGGGCTACACCGGTGCTGCGGGCAGGATTTACCGATGTGTTGGTGACCGGGATACTGATCAGGTGAATCAAGGTGAGGCATAATCCAATGGCAAGCGGGGCAAATCCCTGCGGTGCCCGTTTGTCGGTCGCGCCAAGGATGACGAGCAGGAACATCATGGTCATGACCCCTTCGCAGACCAGCGCGGCCAGCAAGGAGTACCCCCCCGGGGAATGGATCGCGTAGCCGTTGGAAGCAAAACCCGCCGCCACATCAAACCCAGCCTTACCGCTGGCAATGAGGTAGAGGACCCCTCCCGCGACAACCCCGCCCAGAACCTGGGCAACGATGTAAGGCACGAGATCCTTCGCCGGGAAACGCCCGCCCGCCCACAGCCCGATCGAGACTGCCGGATTGAGATGGCAACCCGAAATATGCCCGATCGCGTAGGCCATAGTCAGCACCGTCAGACCAAAGGCCAGCGAGACACCAAGCAAACCGATACCCACATCGGGGAACGACGCCGCCAAGACGGCACTGCCGCACCCGCCAAGGACCAGCCAGAAGGTCCCGATAAACTCCGCGCCATACCTCTTCATAACCCACTCCTTCCTGTTAACCGTAACCATCGTAATCGGCCGTTGGTGTGTTCGTCCAGCGTTTTCCCGTTCAGCAGAACCTTTTCAAAGGTATCGTATGTCATCACCACCGGCTGACATGCCCCGAAACCGTTTCCCGTCAGTTGCGTTTCAATCTCCAGCGTTCCCCGCCGCACGACCGCCCGCACCTACCAACCGCGGGCTCTCGACCCGGAGGCGGTAGACGTCATCCTGGAACGTCGTCAGCCGGACGCGGAAACGGGTAGGTCCCAATTCCGTCCATTTGCCAAGCTGACATTGCTCCACAAACGCGAAATTCGCATCCATCGGATACTTTATGGAAATACATGCCGTTCTGCTCCCGTGTTCAATCCCTTGTCCAATCGCCAAAGGGAACCCGCCGGTATTTCAGCACGACGGCCTCGGGCGCTTCCATCATAGAGGCGCTTGCAAAACCCCTTGTAATGAAAGGCCTGGACGGAGCCTGACCCTCCACTTTTATGAGGATCATAACGTGTTGGCACTAAAAAGGGTTCCGTGTTCAGCGTTCAAGAAATACATAAGACGTCCAGCCTGAACGCTGAACCCCTGAACACGTTCAACGGATCTGGCTAGAATTTATAGGCCTTTCGGGCCTTGTAATGCGTGTGCAGGTACTTATGCGCCTTCTCGCCCAGCGGTTCGCCGAGGAAATCCTTGTAGATCCGCTGGATCTCGGGATTCTCATGCGAGCAGCGCACGTTGCTGATCTCGTCGTCCTTGTAGATACCCGCCATGCGTTTCGCCCGGATCTCATCCGTGGCGCCATGCGGCTGCCCGCCGCCGCCGATACAGCCGCCGCGGCAGGCCATCACCTCAATGAAGTGATACGGGAGTTCCGTTCCGTTCTTGCGCGCCTCGCGCACCTTGTCAAGAACCTGCTCGATGTTGCTCATGGTGTGGGCCACCGCGATGCGCACTTCCGTGCCGGCGACATCCAGTTTCGCCTCCTTGACGCCTTCCAGCCCGCGCACATCCTCGAACTCGACCTTCTCCAGTTTCTTGCCAGTCATGATCGTGACGGCGGTACGCAGGGCGGCTTCCATCACGCCGCCGGTCACGCCGAACAGCGTGCCCGCGCCTGCGTATTCACCCAGGATCGAGTCCGCCTTCTCATCCGGCAGGTTGCGGAAGTCAATACCGGCCGACTTGATCATGCGAGCCAGCTCGCGCGTTGTCAGCACCACATCGACGTCCTTGTATCCGCTGGCGGACATATCATCGGTACGCGTGAGTTCATACTTCTTCGCCGTACACGGCATGATGGAGGTAACGAACAAACGCCCCGGATCAATACCCATCGTCTTCGCATAGTACGTCTTGATCATCGTTCCCATCATTTGCTGGGGACTCTTCGCGGTCGAGAAGTTCTCGACAAAATCGGACGCAAACTTCTCCATGTAGTCGGTCCAGGCCGGGCAGCAGCTCGTGATCAACGGCAACGGGCCGCCCTGGGTCATGCGCTTGATGAACTCCGAGCCCTCCTCCATGATCGTCAGGTCGGCAGAGAAGTTGGTATCGAAAACCGCCTTGAACCCGAGACGGCGGAGCGCGCAGTAGAGCTTGCCGGTCAGCAGCTCGCCACTCTCGTAGCCGAACGCCTCGCCGATGGCCACGCGCACCGCGGGCGCGATCTGCACAACGCAGTATTTCTTCTCATCAGCAAGCGCCTCGTATGCCAGCTTGTTGTCGGAATGCTCGTAGATCGCGCCCACCGGGCAGTGCGCCGAGCACTGTCCGCACTTGATGCAGGGACTGTCGTTGAGCTTGACATCCGCCGCCGGGGCGATGCGAGTCTCGTCGCCGCGACCGAGGAACTCCAGAGCCCAGACCCCCTGCATCTGCTGGCAGACCGCCACGCAGCGCCCGCACTGGATGCACTTCTGGGGATTGACTTCAATGGAAGGGGTCGAATTATCGATCGGCAGCTCCCGCAGCCGCTTCGCGTAATCAAACTCACGGATCCCGAACTCCTCGGACATGGACTGCAGCTCGCAGTTTCCATTGCGGGCGCAGCGCAGGCAATCGTTCGGATGGGTGGAGAGAATGAGCTGCAGCACCGTGCGGCGCACGTTGTAAAGCTCGGTGTCGTGCGTCAGGACCTTCATGCCCGGCGCGCAGGGCGTCGCGCAGGCGCGCATCATCTTCGGCGAGCCTTCAATCTTGACCACGCAGAGCCCGCACGCCCCCCAGGGAGAGAGATCCTCGTGGTAACAGAGCCGGGGAACTTTCACACCGACCTTCTCCGCCGCTTTAAGGATCGTGGTTCCGGCGGGAACCTCCACACCGATGCCGTTGATTTCCATCTTTATCATATTCATGACCGATATTCCTTCTCTAATCCTATTGAATGCCATCGTTACGACTTCAAGACCGCGCCGAACTTGCAGGCCTCCAGGCAGGCACCGCACTTGATACATTTCGACTGATCAATCACATGAACCGCCTTGCGTTCACCGGCAATGCAACTCACCGGGCAGCGACGGGCACAGACCGTGCAGCCGATACAGGCATCCGGGTCAATCGTGAAGCGTACCAGGCTTGTGCATTTGCCGGCCGGGCAATGCTTGTGGTCAATATGCTCCATCAGTTCCGTGTTGAAATGGCGGATGACCGACAGCACGGGATTCGGCGTGGTCTGACCCAGCCCGCAAAGCGAGGCACGCTGCATGGCGTGCGAAAGGGTCTGCATCTTCGCCACATCCTCGACCGCCCCGTTGCCATTGGCGACCTTGTCGAGCAGATTCAGCAGCGTGCGCCCGCCGATCCGGCAGGGCGCGCACTTCCCGCAGCTCTCATCCACGGAGAAATCAAGGTAGAATCGCGTGATATCCACCACGCAATCGTCCTCGTCCATGACGATCATGCCACCGGAACCGACGATGGAACCGAGTTTCTGGAGGTTCTCGTAATCAATGGGTGTATCCAGGTACTCCGCCGGGATCAGGCCGCCGGAAGGACCACCGGTCTGAACCGCCTTGAAGGCCTTGCCGCCCTTGATGCCGCCACCGATACCGTAGATGATTTCCCGCAGCGTCGTGCCCATCGGCACCTCGATCAGGCCCGAATTGTTGATCTTGCCGGTCAACGCGAACACCTTGGTGCCCTTGGAGGTCTCGGTACCGATCTTGGAGTACCAATCACCGCCGCGCATGATGATCACCGGCACACTGGCCCAGGTCTCGACATTGTTGATGACGGTCGGCTTGTTCCAGAGCCCCTTGACGGCCGGGAACGGCGGTCGCGACTTCGGCATTCCGCGTCCACCCTCCGTGGAGGCGATCAGCGCGGTTTCCTCGCCGCAGACGAAGGCCCCGGCACCAAGCCGGATCTCGATGTCGAACGAGAACCCCGTCCCGAGGATCCGATCCCCCATCAAGCCGTACTCCTTGGCCGCCCGGATCGCCGTATTGAGCCGTTCAATCGCCAGCGGATACTCCGCCCGGATGTAGATGACGCCCTTGGAGGAGCCCACGGCAAAGCCGGCAATCATCATGGCCTCGAGAATCGAATGCGGATCGCCCTCCAGCGTGCTTCGGTCCATGTAGGCACCCGGGTCGCCCTCGTCGGCATTGCACATGATGAATTTCTCATCGCCGGGCACATCCTTCGTGAACTGCCACTTGCGCCAGGTCGGGAACCCCGCGCCACCGCGCCCGCGCAAACCGGACTTCTTCATCTCGTTGATCACATCATCCGCACTCATCTCGAACAGCACTTTTTCAAGCGCCACATAGCCATCGCGGGCGATGTACTCGTCAATGGAGTCCGGATCAATCACCCCGCAGTTGCGCAACACGATCCGGACCTGCTTCTGGTAAAAACCGATATCCTCGAGCTTGGCGTTCCGCTTGTTTTGCGCCGGATCATACAGCAGACGGCTGACCGGACGGCCCTTGACCAGATGCTCGGCAACGATCTCCTTGGCATCCGCCGGCTTGACCTGGACGTAGAATGTCTCTTCCGGCAGCACCTTGACAATCGGCCCCTTCTCGCAGAAACCGAAACATCCCGTCTTGACCACCTGCACATCGGAACCGAGCCCCGCCCGGGTCACCTCATCGTTCAACGCCTGGATCAGGTCCCGACTCTTGGACGATTCACAGGCGGTGCCGCTGCATACCAATACATACTGCTTGTAAGTCATGGTGTCATACCCCTTCGTTATTTCATGATGTCGGCGGACGGCTTGTCGAAGATATGTTCCCCGACCAGATCACCGCGGACAATATGCTCGTTGACGATCCGGCGGCCAAGCGCCGCATTCACTTTTCCATAAACCACACCGGGCATGCCGGGAACAATCACTTCCACGGATGGCTCGCTGGCGCACAGTCCCATGCAGCCGGTCTGCTTCACCACCACATTTTCCAGGCCGCGCTGGCTGATCTCGTCGACCATGGCCGAGAACGTCTCCTTCGCCCCGGCGGCAATCCCGCAGGTCCCCATGCCGATAATCACCTCGATATTGCCCTCGCCGGCATCCCGCTGCGCCAGCGCCTTGCGTTTACTCTCGCGCAGCGTCCGCAGCGCCTCCAATGTCAGTGCTCCCATGTTCCAGTCCTTTCTGCATCTTCAGGGCCTCCTCCTGGGAGGCCGCGTAATCCTTGACCATCGCAATGGATGTCGCCGTTTCCAATTCGCCCAGCGCCTCGGCCAGCTCGCGCCTGCCGATGCGGTAGCCGGCATCTCCAAGGCGCCGCTCCACCGTCAACTCATAATCCCCATCAAAGACCATCATCGCGGTCCAGGCCGTCGGCAGATCCCCTGCCGGCGGCATATCCGGATGGCGGCTCGGGAGACGGAACGTGATCGCCGTCCCCTCTCCCGGCGCAGAGGACAGCACCATCCGTCCGCCCGTCGCATCCACCATCTGCTTGAGGAACGCAAGGCCAAGACCCACCTTGCGATGGCGATGCTTCCCTCCCCCGGAGAAAAACGGATCCAGCGCGCGGCGCTGCAACTCCTCGCTCATTCCGCATCCGTTATCCTGCACCCCCGCCTCCAGCACATCCGCTGTCTCAAAGAACGTCACCGCCACTTGCGTCGCCCCCGCCTCCAGTGAATTCTGCACCAGATCGAGAAGCTGATCGCAGAGCGACGCATGCACAATCAGTGTCCCCGGTACTTCGCCACGATGCTGGCCAGATCATCGGGCTTCAGGTTGCCGAAAACCTCGCCGTCCACCGTCAGTACCGGTGCCAGTCCGCAACAACCGATACAGCGCACCGCTGTGATCGAGAACTCCCCGTCATCCGTCACCGCGCCGCACGCGCAGCCCAGCAGCGTTTCCAGTTCACGCACCAGATCCTGACCGCCCTTCAGATAGCAGGCGGTCCCCATGCAAACCGCAATCGTGTGCCGCCCCGGCTTGGTCATCTTGAAGAAATGATAGAAGGTGATCACCCCGTAAATCTTGGCAACCGGCGTTTCCAGAAGCGCGGCCACTTCAAACGCGATCTCGCGCGGAACATACCCGAAATGCTCCTGTACCCGGTGCAGCACCATGATCAGGTTGCCAGGCTGATCCTTCCACTCGGCAATGAACGATTTCAACTCCGGAGTCAGCACTAACGCCTCCTCCACCGCGGCCTTCTGCTTTGTCGCTTTTGCGCTGCTCAATGTTTTCCTCCTGCAATTTGAATAATGAACATCGGCTTTATAGCAGCGTAATATGTCATGCGCAACATTTTTTTTGGAATATTTGCATGTTTTACTAATAAAACATCATTAATTCTGCAAGTTAATGAATTTATGCGTTGACTTTCGTCATAATATAATGAATATGTACTAACAATACGTTACTGGAGGATGTTTAAATGGAATACGACCTTATTAAAAGACTATCACAATACAAAAAAATACTCCTCAAGCTCAAATCCATGGGCTTCGTCAAGGTTTTCTCCGATAATTTAAGCGACGCTCTCGGCATTTCCGCCTCGCTGGTCCGCAAGGATTTCGCCGCCTGCAACCTGACCGGCAGGCGGCGGGGTGGCTACCAGGTCAACGAATTGATCGATAAACTGAATATTCTGCTCGGGAAGAACGGGGAGCAGCGCGTGATTATCGTCGGCTGCGGCAAACTGGGGTCGGCCCTGATGAACTACAAGGGGTTCGAAACCGAGCAGATCAAGATCGTCGCCGGCTTCGACACCAACCCCGCACGCCAGAACCCGGAGGCGCTCATTCCCGTTTTCCCCGCGGATCAGATCGAGTCGTTCGTCCGGTCGCAGCGAGTCCTCGTGGCCATCCTGACGGTGCCGGAGGATGCCTCGCTGCATACCATGGAACGGCTTGAGTCCTACGGCATCCGCGGGATCCTCAATTTCGCGCAGGTACCGATCCGTTCCTCGGAAGCCTGCAATGTCGAGAACGTCAACCTTGCGCTCGAAGTCGAAAAGCTGTTTTACTTCATCAATGCCCAGAAAACCCGTTTACCCCCGAAGGAGAAAGCATCATGATCCCCTCCCTTCTCGTCCCCCCGCTAAAAGGTGACCTCCTCGTCCACAGCAGCGCGCCGGGTGAGCGTCGAATCCAGGCGGTCGTCGCCTCGGACCTGATGAGCGACGTGCTGGTCGTGGCCCAGGAAGACTTCCTGCTGGTGACCTCGCTGGCATCCGACCAGATGATCCGGACCGCCGACCTCGTCGGGGCCGCCGGCGTCGTGCTCGTGAACGGAAAACGCCCCCCCGCCTCGGTGCTGAGGCTGGCGGAGACCTTGGATATTACCCTGATCCGTACGCCGCTCCCGAAGTACGAGGCTTGCCTGGCGATTGGAAGCGCACTGGCATCCGGAGCGGAGGCAACGCCATGAACCGCCTGCCGGACCTCAGCCCGGAAAAATCACCGCTATCTCTCGTGGAACTGATCTACTCTACCCCCATCCGCGAGGTCATGAGCAGTGACCTGATCACCGTCAGCCGCCATACGCCCATGCGCGGCGTCCAGGAACTGATGCGCGAGAATGGCATCAGCGGGATCCCGGTCGAGGAACACGGGCGCCTCTTCGGCATCGTCAGCATCCACGATCTGATCGGCGCCATGCAGGTGGCCAAGATGGATGACGCCGTGGAGGGCCTGATGACCACCAATGTCGTCACGCTTGAGGAGGAGATGCCGCTTTCCATGGCGATATCCTACTTCAGCAAGTACTCCTACGGACGATTCCCCGTCCTCAACGCCCGGCAGGAACTGGTCGGCATCATCACCGTACGCGATATCAACCTCACCCTCATCAACCGCCTGATGCAGGAAGTCAACCGCTTTGAATCCATGATGGACGCCGATATCACGCCGGGGCTCGAGATCACCCGCGTATTCCATACGCGACGGCACGACTTCGAGCATGGCGGCCACGCCTCCACCACCATCAAAAAACACCTCACGGACCACCATGTGGACCGCCGCCTGATCAAGAAAGTGGCGATCGCCTCCTACGAACTCGAGATGAACCAGGTCGTTCACTCCATCGGCGGCACCATCAGCTACAAGATCACCACGGATGCCGTCGAGATCCTCGTGCAGGACCGCGGCCCCGGTATCGAGAATGTCGAGAACGCGTTGACCGAGGGATTCACGACGGCGGATGACTGGATCAAATCCCTTGGCTTCGGTGCCGGACTGGGACTGCCTAACGCGAAGCGGGTCTCCGACGAGTTCTACATCCACTCCAAACTCGGCGTCGGAACCACCGTCAAATCCGTGATCTACCTGCACCGCCCCGCGTGAAGCGCGATCCCAAAAGCAAATAGCGCAATAACCCTATAGAGAGGAATGGCGCTAAGTTAAGACCGCAACGCATGAGTATTCTTTGTCGCGAGCTTTGTCGCGAACTTTGTCGTACTCCCTATGCGCGAACCTCTTGCAACTCGACAAAGCTTGCGACTGGAACGGTGTGGAAGTTGCTTCATCTGAGAATATTATGCCGCGGGCAACAGCACGC
>CAZGBW010000061.1:0-10542 GCA_964523995.1 uncultured Victivallales bacterium
GATAGTTCAGAAACCGTTGTTTGTCCGGAGATATTTGTGTGAAATGAGCAGCGCTTGGCCTCTCGCTGGTTGCCGTGGAAAAGGACGACCTCGCCGCCGCGGTAATGGCCTCCAGCTCAGTCGCCAATTGCTGTACAAATAACCGATGGATGTCTTTTTTTGTCATTATCCTCAATCCGTTCGCCGGACGACTCTACAAGGGTTGCCGACGCAACTCACGTCATTTCGCCAGTCATTTCTGCCAGGATTGCGGATTGAATGCACTTATTGTGAATTTTGTGCTGGCATGCCTCCCCTCTTAATGCTATAGGAACGGTGTCATTTACCAAGGAGGCCTTTTCATGAGTTCACTCGCGATGCCGGAATATGTCTGGGAAGAGAATTGGGGGGCGAATCACGCGGTTGCGTCGCCAAAAGGCTTGATGCCGACAGCAGACTGATTTCCAGGCGTGGCGGGAAATGAACGGGAAACGCCTGCCGCCATACATCCAGCAGCAAAGGTTTTCCTCGTAATACCCTGCCGGTCATGGTATTTGAATGCATCAAACGACAACAGCCCATGTGGAAGGATCACAAGACCGTTATGGACGATAAAACCAAGGAAAAGGCGGATGCGTCGGCGATCGAGACGCAGGAGTGGATTCAATCACTGGACGAGGTTCTTGACCGGGCAGGCCCGGCACGGATGTGCGAGCTGTTCCAGCAGCTTTCCGGCTTTGCGCAGTTGAAGGGGGTCCGGCTGCCGTTCACGGCGAATACGCCTTACATCAACACCATCCCGCCGACGGAGCAGCCCCCGTATCCGGGCGATCTGGAACTCGAATACCGCATCGGCAGCATCATCCGCTGGAATGCGATGGCCATGGTGGTGAAAGCCAACCGCTCGGAAGAGGGCATCGGCGGGCACATCGCCAGCTATGCCTCGGCGGCGACGCTCTACGAGGTGGGCTTCAATCACTTCTTCCGCGGAAACGGTCCGGAGCACAAGGGCGACCTGATCTATTTCCAGGGCCATGCCTCGCCGGGCATTTACGCGCGGGCCTTCCTGGAGGGTCGTCTGCCGGTGGATCAGATCAACAACTTCCGGCATGAATTGCATGCGGACGGTCCGGGGCTCTCGTCGTATCCGCATCCCTGGCTGATGCCGGATTTCTGGAAATTCCCGACGGTCTCGATGGGGCTGGGGCCGATCACGGCGATCTATCATGCGCGCTTTATCAAGTATCTCCAGGACCGCGGGCTGAAGGAACCGTCGGACCAGAAGATATGGGCGTTTCTCGGGGACGGCGAGTGCGACGAGCCGGAGACGCTGGGAGCGATCGCGCTGGCGGCGCGCGAGAAGCTGGACAACCTGATCTTCGTGATCAATTGCAACCTGCAGCGTCTGGACGGGCCGGTGCGCGGCAACGGCAAGATGATCCAGGAGCTGGAGGCGAATTTCCGCGGCACAGGCTGGAATGTGATCAAGGTGATCTGGGGAAGCGACTGGGATCCGCTGCTGGCGCGCGACCGGTACGGTTTGCTGGCGCGGCGGATGAACGAGGTCGTGGACGGGCAGTACCAGAAGTATATCGTCGAGGACGGCGCGTATTTCCGCAAGCACTTCTTCGGGACCGATCCGCGCCTGCTGGAGATGGTGCAGCACCTTTCGGACGAGCAGCTCAAGACGATGCTGCGCGGCGGGCATGATCCGGCGAAGGTGTATGCGGCCTACAAGGCGGCGACGGGGACACGGGGCGTGCCGACGGTGGTGCTGGCCAAGACGGTCAAGGGCTACGGGATGGGTGACGGGGGCGAGGGCCTGAACATCACGCACCAGCAGAAAAAGCTCAAGGAGAAGGAACTGCTGGCGTTCCGGTCGCGTTTCCACATCCCGATCTCGGACGAGCAGGTCAACCAGCTCCCGTTCTACGAGCTGCCGGCGGACGGTCCGGAAAAGGCCTATCTGCTCGCACGGCGCGAGGCGCTGGGCGGATTCAATCCGCAGCGGCACGGGATGGGTGCGCCGCTGGCGACCCCCGGCGGGGATTTCTTCAAGGAGTTCACGGATGGCACCGGCGGGCGCGAGATCTCGACCACGATGACCTTTGTGCGGATCCTGACCAAGCTGCTCAAGGATGAGACCCTCGGGAAGCTGGTGGTCCCGATCGTGCCGGATGAGGCCCGCACCTTCGGGATGGAGGCCCTGTTCCGGCAGTGCGGGATCTATTCGCACCCCGGCCAGCTTTACGAGCCCGTGGACGCCGACAACCTGCTCTACTACAAGGAGGCCACCGACGGCCAGATCCTGGAGGAGGGGATCACGGAGGCCGGTTCGCTGAGCTCGTTCATCGCGGCGGGCACGGCCTACTCGAACCACGGCATCAACACGATCCCGTTCTTCATCTTCTACTCCATGTTCGGCTTCCAGCGCGTCGCCGACCTGATCTGGGCGGCGGCGGACAGCCGTTGCAAGGGATTCCTGCTGGGAGCGACCTCGGGGCGGACGACGCTGGCGGGCGAGGGCCTGCAGCACCAGGATGGCAACAGCCACCTCTGGGCGCTGACGGTGCCGAACCTTCTGGCCTACGATCCGGCCTACGCGTATGAGCTGTCGGTGATCGTGCAGGACGGGCTGAAGCGGATGTACAGCGACGGCGAGGATATCTTCTACTACATCACGGTGATGAACGAGAACTACGCGCAGCCGGCGATGCCCGAGGGTGTCAGCGGGGGCATCCTGAAGGGGATGTACCGGCTGGCCAGTGTCGAGGCCACCAAGAAGAATGCGCCGCGGGTGCGGCTGCTGGGCAGCGGCACGATCCTGAATGAAGTGCTCAAGGCCGCGCAGATGCTGGCGGCGGATTACGGGGTCTCGTCGGACGTGTTCTCGGTGACCAGCTACAAGGAGCTCTACAAGGATGGCCAGGAGGTCGAGCGGCGCAATATGCTGCAGCCCGGCGCTGCCGAGGAGAAGCCGTATATCACGACCTGCCTGGGCGAGGGCAACGCCCCGGTGGTGGCGGCCTGCGATTATGTCAAGGCGCTGTGCGAGAGCGTCAGCCGCTGGGTGCCGGCCCGGATGGTCTCGCTGGGGACCGACGGGTTCGGGCGCAGCGATGGTCGCACGGCCCTGCGGAACTTCTTCGAGGTGGATGCGCGGCACGTGGCCCTGGCGGCGCTGTCCTCGCTGGTGCGCGAGGGTACGCTGAAGGCGGAGACGGCGGTCAAGGCCCGGGATGCGTTCGGGATTGATCCGGGGAAGATGAATCCGATGTATCGGTAGAAGGGGAATTTAACATGGCACAGGAATTCAAGTTGCCGGAGCTGGGGGAGAACATTGAGTCCATCCAGGTGGTGCGCGTGATGGTGGCCGCGGGCGGGAGCGTCGCGGTGGACCAGCCGGTGCTGGAACTGGAGACCGACAAGGCGACGATTGAGGTGCCCTCGACGGTCGCCGGCATCGTGGCGGCGGTGCATGTGCAGCCGGGGGATGCCATCAAGCGAGGGCAGCTTATCTTCAGTTTGGCCGGTGGCGCGGCGGCTCGCGAGGACGCTCGCCCTCCAGAAGCAGGGGCTGCGGCTGTGCCAGGCGGAGCGGACCGATCAGACGGATCCGTCCGATCATCTGCGCCAGCCGCACCGGACGTCGCCGCTTCGGCTGTCCCCGTCGCGGACCGGACGCCGATGCCGGTCACGCAGGACGAGGGACGCAAGGTTCCAGCCGCGCCGTCCGTGCGGCGGTTTGCCCGTGAGATCGGGATTGATCTCGCGCGGGTTCCCCCGGGCAGTCCGCACGGGCGTGTCTCGAAGGACGACGTCAAGCGTTATGCGAAGCAACTGAACGAGTCCCGCCCCGTGGCCGGTGCCGCGGCGGTTGGTGCGCCGTTGCCGCCGCTGCCGGATTTCGCGAAGTGGGGCTCGGTCGAGCGCAAGAAAATGAGCGTGATCCGTACCAAGACAGCGGAACACATGACGCTGAGCTGGTCGCAGGTCCCGCATGTGACGATCTATGACAAGGCGGACATCACCGAGCTCGAGCAGCTTCGCAAGCAGTATGCCGGGCTCGCCGAGAAGGAGGGCGGTAAGCTGACGATGGCGGTGATGGTTTGCAAGATCACGGCCCAGGCGCTGCGCAAGTTCCCGGCCTTCAATGCGTCGGTAGACATGGCCACGCGCGAGATCATCCACAAGAAGTATGTGCATCTCGGTATCGCGGTCAACACACCGCGCGGGCTGATGGTGCCGGTGGTGCGCGATGCGGACACCAAGAACATGGTCACGCTGGCGGCAGAGATCCAGGCGCTGGCCATGAAGTGCCGTGATGGCAAGATCAAGCTCGAGGAGATCGAGGGCAGCACGTTCACGGTCACCAACCTGGGCCGGATCTGCGGCACGTTCTTCACGCCGATTGTCAACTATCCCGAAGTGGCGATACTCGGGCTTGGGCGCGCCTTTGAGGAGCCGACCGTTGTGAATGGCGAGATCGTCAAGCGCATGGTGCTGCCGCTCTCGCTGTCGTTTGATCACCGGGTGATAGACGGCGCGGATGGCGCGGCATTCATGGGCTGGATCAAGGAGGCGATCGAGCAGCCCCTGATCCTGGCGCTGAACGGGTGAGGTTGCCCAGGGCGTGTCACCAGGCAGTGACACCGATGCGCGCGGTGATCGCATGGGTCTGGCCGGGGGCCAGCTCGATGGCGTTGGGGCCGCAATTGGCTGTTTCCACGCAGACCATCTCCGGATACTCGTTATCGCCGTAGTCTGTCATGCGGGCGGCCTTGTCAATCCACGGGTTCCAGACCACGGTGGAGAGGCTGCCCTCCTTGCCAATCCGGATCCGCCGCTTCTTGCCCGGATCCAGGATCGTGCACGCGTGGTCGGTGTTGATATAGAGCCGGTCGGTCTCTGCCGTAAAGGTGACGGCGCCCGCCTGTGTCAGCACGGGGCGTCCGGCGGGAAGCGCATCGATATATTGCATGCCGTCGAGCCCGGTGACGGATACGCCGCGGATATCGCTGACGGCAAAGTAGGAGTGCAAGGCCTCGCTCAGCGGGATGACCGCATCGCCGGTATTGGTGGTCGTCAAGGTGACCGCCAGATCATCGCCGAGGACGACCGTCAGGTCCGCGGAGGCGGAGATCGCCGGCGAGGTTGGAAAGCGGAGCGTGACGGAGGTTGCCTGCGCCGAGGCGCTGGAGGCTACCGGCTCCCATTCCGCCAGGCGTCCGATCCCGTGGGCGGGCCGGGGCGGCCCGTCGGGGTGCGCGCCGAACCAGGGCCAGCAGACGGGGATTCCGCCGCGAATCGGTTTGTTGGCCTCGAAATAGCTCTTCTGGCTATGCCAGAGCACGGGGGCATGACCGGCGGGCTGATAGTGCAGGACATGGGCACCGTGAAGGTAAACGTGCGCCTCGGCACCCTTGCAGCGCAAGTCGAGGTAGGGCAGGCCCCCGTTCCCGGTTTTTACCGTTACGCGTTCGGGTATCGCAATACTCCTGTTCATGCTGGCTCTCCCGTGGCTCGTTGTTATCGGGTCAAGAATTCGGATCGTAACCAAAACGTCGGGCAGATTCCAATTGAAAAGAGAATGGCACCGGGCCATCGTCATCCGGAAACCCGGATGGGTCATGCAATCGGAAGCGTCACGTCCACGCGGCATCCGGTGGTGCAGGGGGGGATGGCAATAGTGCCGCCGTGATCGATCAGGGTGCGGCGGGCCACCGAGAGCCCGACGCCGATGCCCCGCGGCTTGGTGGTGCAGAACGGGGAGAACACCTCGCCACGAATGGCCTCCGGTATCCCGGGGCCGTTGTCGCTGATGGTCATGCGCAGCGTCCGGGTCTGGTCTGCCGCCGTCAGCACGGTGCTTTCAATCCGGATGCGCGGGTCGGCTTGCGTGGCGGTCGCCTCGACCGCGTTGCGCAGGATGTAAGAAAACGCGTTGACCAAGGCAGGTTCATCCCCTTGTATCATCGGCAGGGGTTCCCCCGCCTGCTGCTCAATAGGCGGGATGCGGTTCGGGAAATCGCCGGCGATAGCCTCGATCGCCTTGTTGACGATGACCTCCATGGATACCGGCTTGAGAGTCGGCGGGTGGTGCTCGGCGAAGTCGCTGATCTGGTTGACGATGCCATTGAGGCGTCCGACTTCCTGCGAGACCAGCTTGCTGAACTGGTCCCGGAATTCCGGATCGGAATACCGTTCCGGCAGTAATTGCGCGAAGGTGCTGATGGCCACCAGCGGATTGCGGATCTCGTGGGACATGGCGGCCGCCAGCCCGGTCCAGAAGGACTGGCGCTCCAGTTCAACCTCTTTCAGGCGGACTTTCCGCTCCTGCGAGATGTCGCGCAGCACGGCAAGCGCACCGACGCATTGACCGTCGCTCATCATGCGGCGCAGGGAGACTTGCAGCGGTTGTCCGCCGGGAGGGTGGTCCCATTCCACGGTTTCAACCGAGTTCTCCTCCTGGATGCAATGCAGCAGCAGGTCGCAAAGGTGGCTCGACAGGCGGGATGCCGGCTGGCGGAGGACGGCTTCGGGTTCGACGCCGAACAGGTTGGCTCCGGTGCGGTTGATCCAGTGGATGCGTCCCTGCAGCTCCACGGCAACCACACCGACCGGCATGGCATGGAATACGCTTTCGGCGAGTGCTTTCTGTAGCGAGGTCCGCGTGAAGAGAAGCTGGTTGCTGAGCGCGACGGCCACCTGGTCCGCGAGGGGCACCAGGTTCTCGATATCCTGCGGCGAGAATGGCATGCCGGTAATGCGATGCCCGACCGCGACCCAGCCGATCAGCGACTGATGCGCCTGCATGGGAATGATGACCTCGGCCCCCATGGAATCCAGGGCCTGCTTCAGGAAGGCGGCGGCGGAAGGGTCTGGCAGGGAATCGAGACGGGTGCGGCTGATGACGTGCGCGTGGAGCCGGAGGTGGCGCACGAACGGGGACTCGGCGGTGACAACAATATCAAGCGTGTGGCGGAGTCCATTGACGCCGGCGCGGTAGTAATACACGTCGTCGTCCTCGCTGTGGGCGAAGAACACGACACGGGAGACCTTGGCCCCGGTGATGATGCCGTGGGCCATGGTGTCGAACATCATGTCCGGATTGTCGAAAAAGCGAAAGGCCTGGGCGAACAGTTCGGCAGCGGTTGGTGGCGGGGGCCAGGCGGCGGGTGTCGCCGTGGCAAGGGACGCGGACACCCGTTCGGCCTGAAGTTTCAGCAGCCGGTTCTGGTCAATCAGCCTCAGGTGGTCCAGCGCGTGGCGCACGAGCGTCTGCAGGCGCTGGCGTTCGACTGCCAGCTCGATGACGGCATAGGCACCCATCGCCTCCGCGTTCTGGGCCGGTACTGAGCGCGGGGTGCCGAAGGCCAGCACGAGTGCATCCGGGTTGTCCTTGAAGATTGCCGGCAGGTGGTCGCGGGCGACATCCGTCCGCAGATCCAGCAGCAGCAGGGCGGGATCGAACTGCCTGAGCAGCAGCAGCAGGTCATCCGTCCTCTGTATGCACTGCACGTCGGCCAGGTATTTCACGTGGGCGGTCACGGTGCGCACCAGCGCGGGATCGTCCGTGCACAGGAAACACGATGGAAGCCGGTTCAGCATGAAGGGGGCTCCTTTGCACAGTCCGGGCGGCAGAGGTCGCGCAATCCCGCATAATCACGTCGGGAGATGCAGCCGACCGCCAACCTCGCGAAATCGGCGGGGGGGCGGCCTGCCAGTGACGCCAGCAGCACATAATGGTCGGGCACCGCGGGTATCTTCAGTTGGTTGCGCACGACATCGCTGAACGCCTCCTGCGCGTCGACGATATCGGCGAAGGAAACCTCGCTGGCGGGTTTCCCCATCAGGTCGTAGGAAAAGGGCAGTGGTTTCCATTGCCGCAGCGGGATCAGGTACTTGATCGGGTAGACGATGGATTTGCGGATATAGTCGGGATCCAGGCGGATGCCGTACTGTTCCGGGGCGCGTCCCCAGGGTGTTGGCGGGTAAACGCCAGCGGGGAGCACCAGCAGCGCGTCCAGGTCCTGCCGGGATCCGGCCAGGCGGTCCAGTGTGCGCTGCATGGAGCCAGCGGTGGCACCGGGCAGCGGGAAGATGAAACTGCCGACGGTGAAGATGCCGGCCTCATGCGCCCGGTGCAGGGTATCGGTGACCGCCTCGACGGTAATGCCCTTCTGGAGGTGGACGAGTGTTTCCGGGTCGAGCGATTCGATGCCGAAGAACATGGCGATGAAGCCGGCCTCTCGCAGCAGGCGGAAGTCCTCGTCGCGGTGGACGTCCACCCGGGCGAAGGCCGCCATGCGGACCATGCCGCGTAGCGGGCTGTCCTGCAGGGCGGTGGCCAGGGCGGTCAGGGCCCCGCGTGGCGGTGTCGAATCCTGCACGCGGAAATGGGTGACGCCGAAGTCGCGGTGGAGCATTTCCATCTCGGCCAGGACGGTGGCCGGATCGCGGCGGCGAAGCGAGCGCCCGTAGTTTTCCGGACGGACGCAGTAGACGCAGCGGTTCGGGCAGGCCTCGTTGGAGAGCGAGATCGGGAATATCGGGATCTTCGCGGCGATATGCCGGTAGACATCGGGGGCGTAGCAGGGCGGGGCATAGTCGTCCACGTCAATGACGGAATGCGCCGTATCCGCCGGGGCGGGGCAACCGCGGAGCATCAGGTCCGGGGCGGTCCCGGGCGCGCCGCCACCGGCGAGATGGCGGACGGTGTCGTAGCCGAGCCCCCGGACCAGGCCATTCAGGCAGTCGCCGGTCAGGTCCAGGATGTGATGCGTGAACCAGTCCACCTTCTGGCCGATCCCGTAGATGGCGATATCCGGGAGAATCCGCCGCAGGCAGCGGAGCACCTCCACGGTGAACTTGAAGCCGGAGCCGTGCCAGAGGTAGGCGAATACCGTGTCATAGCCGCCGCTGGCCAGACCCTGCGCCTCGCGTTGCGCCGCGTCCCGGATCTCCGGCGAGGACTCGTCGAAGCCGAGGTTCCCGAGCGCTTCCATGAACGCAGGGCCGAACGCGATCAGATCCGTGAAATTGGCCCGGTCCAGGATGGAGACGTCCACGCCCTCCCGGCGCAGGATGCCGGCAAGCCGGGCCAGCCGCTCGTTTGGAAACAGATGCGACACGTCGTCGAGTTCGCCGGAAAAGTTATAGAGGAGTACTCTTTTCATTCAGGACCGGCGGGTCGTTACAGGGACACGCGGAGCGATGCCGATACAATATGGGAACTCAGGTCGTATTTGCCGGGGAATACGGGATTGTCGGCGATGGTGATTTCCCGATCCTCGAAGATCGTGTAGGCATAGCCTGCGCTGAGGCCGATGCGTCCGGAGTTCCAGCCGGCGCCGATCCCGAGGACGTGCTTGTCCGCGTCTGGCAGGGAGGGTGCCTGTGTCGACTCGGGAATCGGGCTTTCGAGGAACCGGTAGCTGCAGCGCAATTCAAGTTCATCGGTGCATTTCAGGCGTGCGGCCGCGCCGTAGGTCCAGATGTCTTCCCACTGTTGCGGAAGCGCGGAGGGGAAGATCCCGAACGGCTGGAGACCGCCGACATCGACCGGCAGACTCTCAAACCGCGAGAATTCGATCCATTCCACTTCCGCGGCGACCGTCAGACGGTCGGTCAGGTCCAGCGCATAGCCGGCGGCGGCGATGGTCGGGAACTCGATCTCGGTTTCAAAATAGGATTTGGCGGGGATGGCGGGTGCCAGCGGGGCCGGGGTTCCGGATAGGGTGACATCGCCTTCGTATTCCATGCGGAACGCGGACCGGTAGACCAGCGACACACGTTGCGCATCGGTGAGATCCAGCACCATGCCGGCGGTGGCCCCGATGGCGTTGCCATCCCCTTCAAGGGATGCCGAGCCGTATGGCAGAAGCGGATTGCCAAGGATCGTCGCCCAGGGGATCGACTGCTTGGAGGTGAAGTCCGAGACATAGATATCCAGGGCGACACCGGCGGCGATACGGTCCAGGAGCCGGACGGATAAGGCGGGGCTGATATCCACCAGCCGCAATTCGGTAAAATACGGCAGACCGCTCCCGGGGGACCACTCGACGGACTGGCCGTAGGGGGTGGTGACCCCGAGGCCGAAGACGAGATTGTCCCTGACGGGCACGGCTGCAAAGAGATTCGGCAGCGTTTTCAGGTTGTTTCGGGTGGTGGACTTGACGCCAGCGGCGGAGGTGAACGACGACTCGGCGTTGATCAGCGTGAGCGAGGCTGCGGCTTCCGGGTGGTCCAGTCCGCTCAGCAGTGCCGGGTTGGCGGCAAGGCCGGACACGTCCTCGACCAGAACGCTTTTGCCGCCGTCAAGGGCCAGGGCTTCCGCTCCTGGCGGCGGGTTGCGGAATCCGTTCGCGAAAGCAGGAGGAATGCTGGAGGCAAGAACAAGGGCACCGACGATAAGCATTCTGTTCCGGACGCCTGTCATTTGTTTCTTCATGCTGACTCTCCTTTTGCTGACTTTGACGTGCTCTTGAGACGGGATAACATCAGATGGTGTTATTTCGTTCTGGCAAAGTTAATGGTTTCCCTTATGCTATGCAAGCGTTG
>CAZGBW010000062.1:0-10537 GCA_964523995.1 uncultured Victivallales bacterium
TCGTGGCGGCGGCATCGCTGCCGGTGATGGATATGGTGACCCGCTATATGCCGGAGGGCACGGCGGACGTTGTGCGGCAGCTGGTCGCGTCGGGGATGTTCAAGAACATGGTAGTGGTGGTGATGACCACGCTGGCGTTCACGTTCGTCATCATGTTCATGCCCAACACCGGCATGAAGGTGAAGTCGGGACTGGCGGGCGGGCTGGTTTCCGCGATCCTTTTCCTGGCGTGGATGTGGATTTGCGCGATGGTCCAGGTGGGGGCGGCGCGCTATGGCAAGATCTACGGGAGCTTCGCGGTGGCCCCGATCGTGCTGGCGTGGGTCCACGTCAGCTGGCAGATCGTCCTTTTTGGCGCCGAGGTCGCCTTCTCCGTCGAAAACTGCGATACGTTCCGCATGGAGCAGAACGCGGGCGAGGCCAATGTGCGGGCGAGAATGACCCTGGCGCTCTCGGTGGTCGCGGAAGCGGCGCGCAGCATGACGTCCGATATCCCGCCCTTTGACCTGGCAAACTTCGGGCACACCCGCCGGATTCCCGTGCGTTTCCTGAATGCGGTGGCACAGGAACTAGTGCTCGCCGGGACCATCGCACCGATCCACGAGCGACCGGGCGTCTACGCACTGCTCAAATCGCCGGGAACGCTCTCGGTCCGGGATATCCTGAATGTGGTTCTCAATGCCGGGACCGGGGCCAGGGAGCTGGGCCTTGCCCATGCGGAACCCGCGATCCAGGTCGCGGTGGAGAAGGTTTTCAACGATGCGGAGGGTGAACGATGGAACCGGACGGTGGAGGCTCTGCTGAAGGAGACCGGTGGGGGGGAGAAGGGATGAGGGATGACGCACGTCAATTTTGAGGGGGACCTGAATGCGGAGCAATTCGCGGCGGCGACGGCGGGCAGCGGCCCGATGCTGATCCTGGCCGCCGCCGGAACCGGAAAGACACGGACGCTGGTTTACCGGGTTGCCTACCTGGTTTCGCAAGGCGTCTCTCCGGACCGCATCCTGCTCTTGACATTCACCAACCGCGCCGCCAGGGAAATGCTCGAGCGGGCCTCGAAACTGGTGCATACCGATGGCGGCATTCCCTGGAGCGGGACCTTCCATCATATCGCCAATCGGCTGTTGCGCCGTCATGCGCCGCTGATCGGATACCGCTCCGGCTACACCATCCTGGATCAGGACGACTCGCGCAAGCTGATGTCGGATGCCGTCAAGGCGCTCGGGCTGCAGAGCAAGGAATTCCCCAAGCGGGAGGTGCTCCTGCATGTGCTCTCGCAGGCGGTCAACCGCCAGCGTCCGCTCGAGGATGCCGTGGAAGACCACTTCGAGGAGTTTGCCGACGTGGATCCGGCACCGGTCCTGGCGGTCCTGAAACGCTACGAGGAGCGCAAGCACGAGCTGGATGCGATGGATTTCGACGATCTGCTGGTGAACTGCCTGCGCCTGTTCTCCGAGCATCCGGAGATCCGGAAACGCTACGCCGGACAGTTCGAGCATGTGCTGGTGGATGAGTACCAGGACACCAATATCATCCAGTCGCAACTGGTCGACGCGCTGGCGGGCGAGAACCGCAACCTGTTTGTCGTCGGCGACGACTTCCAGAGCATCTACGGCTGGCGCGGGGCCGACACGCGCAACATCCTGGAATTCCGGCAGCGCTATCCCGACTCGCGAATCTACAAGCTGGAGACGAACTACCGCAGTGTCCCGGAGGTACTGGCGCTGGCGAACGTGACCGTCAGCTGCTCGGGCCATCCCGAGGAGTTCCGCAAGACGCTGCGGGCAACCCGCACCGCCTACCGGCGTCCCACGGTCGCGCGCCTTCGCGACGGGGACCATCAGGCGCTGTACGTGGCGGACCTGCTGAAGCATTTCAAGCGCGAGGGATACCGCGCCGCCGACATCGTGATCCTGTACCGGGCGCATTATCACGCCATGGAACTGCAGATGGCGCTGACACGGGCGCGCATTCCCCACAACATCACCTCCGGCATGCGCTTTTTTGAACAGGCGCACATCAAGGATGTGCTAGCCCTGCTGCGGATCCTTTCCTGCCCGGAGGATGCCCTGGCGTTCGAGCGGCTGCTATCGATGCTACCCGGCGTGGGCGAAGTGACCGTGCGCAAGCTGTGGATCAGGCTGGGCGAACGCTTCGACGCTGCCGACCCGGCCGCGCGGGCGGTGCTGGCGGAGGCGCTGCGGCCGGGGGCTCGGGCTCGCTGGGCGCTGGTGACCCCGGTGATCGAGGCGTACTTCCGGTCCGGACTGAGCGTAAACGGCGGCGAGACGGTTGATCAATTCCTGACCGCGTTCTACGAGACCCATGCGGCGGATACGTTTGACAATCCGGAGTCGCGCATTGACGACATCA
The DNA here is from genome assembly GCA_964523995.1 of uncultured Victivallales bacterium. Classification (GTDB taxonomy): domain Bacteria; phylum Verrucomicrobiota; class Kiritimatiellia; order UBA8416; family UBA8416; genus UBA8416. The sequence goes on from CAZGBW010000062.1 coordinate 2,374, forward strand.
AGGAACTCAGCCTGCATTTCGGAAAGTTCGAGAGCGTGGAGCAATGCCTGAGCGATATCGCGCTGCTGACCAACCTGGACGCCGAGTCGGATACCCTCGGACCTGGCGGCAGCGAGGCCGTGCGCCTGAGCACGGTGCATCAGGCCAAGGGGTTGGAATGGCCGGTGGTGATCGTGCTCTGGATGACCGACGGCATGTTCCCGTCCACCCGGTCCCTGAATGAAACCGGCGGCGGGGATGACGAGGAACGACGGCTTTTCTACGTGGCGACGACCCGTGCCAAGGACGAGCTGGTCCTGTGCGTTCCGGAAATCCGGCGCATGCGGGATGGCGGGGTGATGTACTGCAAGCCCTCCCGCTACATCGACGAACTGCCCGGCGAGATCGCCCAGACCCGCCGGATCAGCTATATCGGATAGCGCGAAGATTGCTTGCAATGGCGGGACACAAGCGGGATACTGGGACCGACATGCGGCAGCGGCAATACCGGATACAAAAGGAGTTCTATCATGCGACCTGGCCCTCTTGAGATTCTACTGATCCTGCTCGTGGTGCTCCTGCTGTTCGGGGCCAAGCGGCTTCCCGACCTGGCCCGCTCCCTTGGCAAAAGCCTGAGCGAGTTCAAAAAGGGACGTGAAGAGGGCACTGGACCGGAAAAGACGGAAACCAAGGACAAGCTGGATGCGTAGGCGATTCCGGCCCGTTTCGATCGGCACGTTTTGGAGAGCGGTATGAAGGCGATCTGGAGATTGGCGGGGGCTGTGCTGGGGGCAGGCATGCTGGGCATGGCGGGAGGCTGTGCCATGGTCATCCCCCAGGTTCCGCCCCTTCCGAAGGATGCGGTGCCGCCACGGGTGGCGGTGGCCTCGTTCGAGAACCGCTCCAGTTTCGATGGCCAGTGGAATCTGGGTTCCGGCATGGCCGACCTGCTCGTGTCAGAGCTGGTCTCCTCGCGCAATTTCGTGGTGCTTGAACGCGGAAACCTCGACACGGTGGTGGACGAGATCTCCCGGCAGCGGAACCGGCTGTTCCGCGAGGAAGGGCGCGTGGAGGAAGGCCGCCTTGACAATGCCCGGTATCTGATCCGTGGCGTCATCACCGACTTTTCCCAGGCCTCCGGCGGTTCGCTCTGGATGGGGATCCGGCGACTGCTGATCGGCAGCGGTGGCTATACCGCCCGCGTCGGGATGACATTGACCATCGTGGACATCGAGAGCGGGCGGATCGTGGATTCCGTCCAGTGTTCCGGAAAGGCCAGGGCGGGAAATGCGTATGCACAGGCGTCCTACAAGGGCATCCAGTTCGGGGGCCGCGCCTTTTTCCAGACCCCGCTGGGGGTGGCGACCGCGGCGGCAATCCGGCAGGGGCTGCATGGTATTGTGAAGAAGATGCCGAAACAGCAATGGGCGCCGATGATCGCGGACGTCAAAGGCGCGAAAATCGTGATCAACGGCGGACTGGACCGGGGGCTCCAGGTGGGGCAGCATTACCAGGCCCGCGGCTCCGGTACCCCGGTAACCGATCCCCTGACAGGCGATGTGCTCGATATCCTGCCGGGGATCGTCATCGGCACGATTCAGGTGTCGGAGGTTCGGGAGGGGGTTGCGGTGGCCGACCCCGTCAGCGGCAAGGGGTTTGACCGCGGGCAATTCCTGGCACCGGTGCTCCCGTCTGTTCCCTAGTTTTCATAACGGTGAATGCAGCAAGGAGGTGGAACGATGCGAAGGTGCTACGGGGCATTCGTGACGGCGCTTCTGGTGGCAATGCTGGCGGCAGGATGCACAGGAGGCCCGGGCAGGCTTAGCCGGGACCGGGAGGACACGTTTTCACGGCGCGCGGATAGCCGCACCGGAGCCGCATCGGGACGTGACCGGATCGAGGCGGACATGCTGTTCCTGGAGAGCTTTGCCGGGGAAATGTCCGCGGTACTGCTGGAGGCGTCCGTCCTGGCACGGCGCGGCGGCAGGCAGGACGGCCTTTCGCAGGAAGATCTGGATCGCTATGCGTACCTGCTGTTCCGGTTCCAGCTTTGCCGGGCCGGACTCTGGGAAATCGCGGACTATTACAACAATGCACCGTCGTTGTTCCACAGCGGCAACGGGCGCCTGAAGGCGCAACTCCTCGGACTGTGCACGATGATGCAGATCTCCAGCAGCGACAGCCAGTTCCTGCTGACGTTTTACGACGACGAGGCTTCGCGGGCGGCCCTGAACCGTGCGTATCCCCTGGCGGAGATCGAGTCGGGGACCTACAACGCGATCCTGGAGACAGCGCTGGACCCCGCCAATCTGGATGCACGGGATGCGGCTTGGCACTTCTTCCAGAAGGAAAACGAACCGCGCGGCGAGATCGGGCGCGCCGCCGTGCTGGATGCAGGGGTGCGGGCGCTGGCAGAGGCCATCACCGGGTATCACACGTTCGGCGAGGCGTCCATTGAACGGCTTCTGGACAAGCGCGGCATCGTGTTCCCGTCGTTCGAGAACCGTCTGCGCAAGAGCATGGCGGCCGGGGCGCTCAAGGCGGCTGGCGAGGCGGGCATAGACGGCGTGAAGGCGCTGGGGCATTTCTCGCTTCAGGCGCTGAAACCGCTTTCGCGTTCCCCGTTTGCCGTGTCCACGGAATTCACGGACGAACAGCGCGACCTGATGCGCACGCTGATCCAGCCGGGTGATATCCTGCTGACCTATACGTCCGGCTACCTGTCCAGCATCTTTTTCCCGGGAGTCTTCAAGCACGGGATCGTATACGTGGGCAACAAGGCGCAGCGCGAGACCCTGAAAATCGAAAGTTCCTGGCACGGGGCACCGCGCCGCCTCAATCTGATCGAAGCGGTGGGGTCGGGCGTCATCTGGAACGACCTGGATAATATCGTCGATGAAACAGTCACCCTCGTGGTGGTTCTACGCCCGGCGCTGACGCCGGAACAACGACGCGCTTATCTACAGAGCGTCTACGATTTTCTCGGGCGGTCCTACGATCTGCGCTTTGATTTCATGTCCCCGCAGCGGCTGTGCTGCACGGAGGTCATCTACCACACCCTCAACGGGCGAGGTCCGATCCAGTTCCCGATGGTGCAGCGTTTCGGGATGCCGACGCTGAGCGCCGACGATATCCTCCGGTATTTCCTGTCCAAGCCGGGTAGTGCTTTTCAACTGGTGTTCCTGGGGGTCCCGGATCCATCCGCATCCGGTCACGCAGGCGCGGTACTGACCGGTGCCGAGGCGGAAAGCCATTTACGGGACCTGCTGGACGCGGCCCTTTGAGTGCTGCCCTCAGTCAGAGGCGCTGAGTCGCTTGACGTCCTCGGCATTGAAGAGCGCATGCGCCTCCTTGATGACCTCGATCATCCGACCGGCGAGCGGATGATGCGCAAGGCACTGCCGGAGGGCAGCCCAGTCGGTACTCGCGTCCGCCTTCGCCCCGGGGAACCAGTGCCCCCCGTTGCCAAGCAGGTTGTAACGCATTTTCGCGTAGTCAAGCATATCGAAGGCCTTGGCCATGCCGGTCATCCGCAGAATGTGGTAAACGGGGATACCGCCGGGTACCGCGTCCGTCTCGGGCAGACCGCGATTCCACTGCTCAACCCAGTCGCGTCCCAGGATACGCTCCATCTCCTGTTCAAGTCGCCTGACAACCGGCGCGATACGGGCGGCGGCATCCGGCAGATCCGGCAGCACGGCAAGATGCGCGTCAAAGTCCGACGGGCGGGAAACGCCGATGCTGAGCGTGTGTACGCGGGGATCGCTCAGGCAGAAGAGGTCATTGAAGCCCATCGGGGTATAGGGGCTGCAGAGCCGGGTCAGTTTTTCCGGCGGCGTGTAGAGTTTACCGCCCTTGTCATTCGGGCTGATGATGAAGACACCCATGTCGCGGGCGGTGGCCGCCTCAATAGCGGGGACGTTGATCTGGTCGAAGTAGTACCAGTGCAGATTCACGTAGCGGAATGCACCGGAGCGGATCGCATTCAGGATGACCGGCAGCGGCGCATGGGTCGAGAACCCGATATGCCGGACCAGACCGCGCTCCTGCAGATCAATGGCGGCATCAAGGCTTCCGCCGCGTAGCGTCAGATCCAGCAGCTCCTGCGTGTTGATGCCGTGGATTCCCAGAAGATCCACATAATCCAGCCGGAGATTGCCGAGCGACTTTTCAAAAACCCGGAGGAAGGCATCCCTTGATTCCTGGGGGGCAACCTTCGTCTGCACAATCAGGCGATCCCTCGCGAACGAGGGCAGGATACGGCCAAGCTGGATTTCACTGGTGCCGTAACCGCGCGCGGTCTCAATGTGATTCATGCCGCTTTCGACGGCACGGTGGATGCAGGCTTCCAGGTTCGCCTGGCTGTCGTCGGAAACCTTGTCCATCCCGTCATCCTGCCAGGACTGCTGATAGCGCATTCCCCCGCAGGTCAGCACCGGCATCCGGAGTTCCGTGCAACCAAAGCGACGGTAGATCATGTTGTTGGCCACTGTTCTCATAGGGGCGACATTCTACCCGGATCCGATCGCTGGTCAATGCCAATGAGTCGATCGGTGTTTTATTGACAGATGGCACGTTGGCGGTGAAGATGCCGGGCCAATGGAATACCGGATACGGGAGATAGCGCGGCGGAGTTGCGACAGGACGCGGATTGATCCCCTTCCCATGGAGGAGTGATATGCTGATTTACGACAGAGTGCTGGCATCACCGCAGGATTTCAATTACGAGATCGACAATCTGGGGCCCTGCACCGTGGATTCGCCGTTGGAAAACTGCGAGTTTGTCAATGATGCGGACCGGGTTCTTCTGTCGTGCGAGTTACGGAGGATCGAGGAGTATTCCGCGAAAGGGATCCAACCGCCCTCGTTCGAGAAGGCCGGGGCGCGCCGCCAGTTGTTCTTCAACCCGGCCTGGACCAAAGTGGCCATCGCAACGGCTGGCGGTCTCAGCCCGGGACTGAATGATGTCATCAAGGGAATCGTCCAGATCCTTCACTTCGAGTACGGGGTTCACAGTATTTACGGCATACGCTTTGGATATCGCGGCCTGCTTCCGGAATTCGGGCATCCACCGATGATGCTCAACCCGGATATCGTGGACACGATCCATGAGGATGGCGGCACGATTCTCGGATCCTCCCGCGGTCACGGCAACCGCGTACCGGAGCTGGTGGATTCACTGCAAAGGCAGAACATCAACATCTTCTTCTGCATTGGAGGAGACGGCACCCTCCGGGCTGCCGCCGACATCGCGGCGGAGGTCCGGAAACGCGGACTCAAGATCAGCGTGGTTGGCGTGCCGAAGACCATTGACAATGACCTGAATTTTGTCGGACGGACCTTCGGATTCGAGACGGCGGTTTACCAGACCCATGAGATTATCAGTTCCGCCCACATGGAGGCCAAAGGAGCCTATAACGGTATCGGACTCGTGAAACTGATGGGACGTGATTCCGGCTTCATCGCGGCCTTTGCCAGCCTGGCCAATTCGGTCGTCAATTTCTGCCTGATACCGGAGGTGGAATTCACCATCAACGGGGAAGAGGGATTGCTGGCGGCGGTGGAACGGCGGTTCTCATCCGGCAAGGATCATTGCGTCATCGTGGTGGCCGAAGGGGCTGGCCAGGCATTCATGAAGGGGCTTCCCGAGAGGCGGGATGCGTCCGGCAATGTGCTGAAGCATGACATCGGCGAATACCTGCGTGACGTGCTTCAAAAACATTTCTCCCGTGCTCCCTGGGACGGTTCCGTCAAGTATTTCGACCCCAGTTATTCCATACGGAGCGTGCCAGCCCAGGGGACCGATGCCATTCTCTGCTATTTGCTGGCAAAGAACGCGGTGCATGCCGCCATGGCAGGCAAGACAAGCTGTGTCGTAGGACGGACAAACAACGTCTATACGCTGGTGCCGATCTCGCTCGCCACGATTGAACGGCAGAAAATGAACCTGAAGAGCGATCTTTGGCGGGCGGTGCTCGACTCCACCCGGCAGAATGACTTCTTCCGTATGCAGGAGACAGGCTGACCACCTCGGGAATACCCTCTAATTCCTGTGTAATTATTTTTTTTATAAGGTTCTTGATTCGCCTGTTCGGGTTTAGTATTTTTTCACTGTCGGTGGAGGGTGTTGTGTGGCTAAATTGCCCCGGGTGGTCCGGGGCGAGCAAACAGGAGGCGGGTATGAAACGTATCGCGGGTGTTGCAGTGTGTGCGGTGGCAGTGGCTCTGGTAGCGGGATGCGCAACGAAAACGAAAGTTGCCAGCGAGAAGACTCCGTTCGAGGTGATCCAGGAGAAGGCCAATGCGATCACGGCTGCCGGCGGACTGGCAGCGGTCGGTGTCGGTTCATCCAAGACGGTTCATCTGGCACTTGACAAGGCAAAGACACGCGGGCGTACAGAGCTGGCGAACATCATGGAAGCCAAGGTGGAATCCCTGAAAAAGGATTTTTCAGAGGAAGTCGGCACCGCGGATGGCGCAGAGCTTAACGAGCTCTTCTCGTCGGCAAGCAAGACCATCGCTGCGCAGGTGCTGCGCGGCTCCGTGCCAAAAGACCTCAAGTATGACACGCAGAGCGGGATGACGACCGCCTGGGCACTGATGGTGGTGGACCCGAGCGTGATTGCAGACGCGTTTGCCAACCAGGCGAATACGCAGCGCAATCAGTACACCCGGTTCCGCGCCTCGCAGGCGTTCGCGGACCTGGACGCGGAAGTCAAGAAATTCGAAGAGTTCAAGAAACAGGATGCCGGCATGGTTCTCGGTCAGTAACCAGGGATCCTGAAGGCGATCACAAGGAACAGGCGGCACCAGCCGCCTGTTCCTTTTTTATGACGACAAAAAGGCCGGCGGTTCTCCCGCCGGCCTTTTCATTCCCAGACTCGTGGTCCGATCAGAGAACGCCACCGTATACGGCATCGGCACCGAGCATCTCCTCGATGCGCAGAAGCTGATTGTACTTGCAGACACGGTCCGTACGCGACATCGACCCGGTCTTGATCTGCCCGGCGTTTGTCGCCACGGCGATATCGGCAATCGTGGTATCCTCGGTCTCACCCGAACGATGACTGACAACGGCGGTGTAACCGGCCCGGTTCGCCATGGAAATGGCGTCCAGCGTTTCCGTCAGCGTGCCGATCTGGTTGACCTTGATCAGGATCGAATTCGCGATGCCCAGGTCGATCCCCTTCTTGAGGAACTTGGTGTTCGTGACGAACAGGTCGTCGCCAACAAGCTGGACATCCTTGCCGATGGTGTCCGTCAGTTTCTTCCACCCGTCCCAGTCATTCTCGGCCATGCCGTCCTCAATGCTGATGATCGGATACCGGGCGCACCAGTCCTGATAGAAGGCGACCATCTCATCCGCCGATTTCTTGGAACCGTCGCTCTTCTTGAAATGGTATTTCTTGGACGTCTTGACATAAAACTCGCTGGCAGCGGGATCAAGCGCGATGAAGATATCCTTGCCCGGCGTGTAGCCCGCCTTGGAGATGGCCTTGATCAGGACTTCCAATGCCTGCTCATTGCTTTTCAGTTCCGGGGCGAATCCGCCTTCATCACCGACGTTGGTGGACATATTCAACCCTTTGAGGACGGACTTGAGGGCATGGAAGGTCTCGGCACCCATGCGGATGGCTTCCGAGAAGGATTTCGCGCCTTTGGGCATGATCATGAATTCCTGCACATCCACAGGGGCATCGCTATGCGCACCGCCGTTAAGCACGTTCATCATCGGAACGGGAAGCACCTTGGCATTGGCCCCGCCGATATAGCGGAAAAGCGGCAGTCCGCTGTACTCCGCAGCGGCTTTGGCCGCGGCCAGGGAAATGGCCAGCATCGCGTTGGCGCCGAGCTTCTTCTTCGTGTCGGTCCCGTCGAGGGCAATCAGAGCCCTATCGATCCCGACCTGGTCCAGGACATCGAACCCGAGCAATTCCGGGGCGATAACCTCATTGACGTTCCTGACCGCCTTGAGAACGCCTTTTCCCAGGAAGCGCTTCGCATCGCCGTCACGCAGTTCCACCGCCTCGTTCTCCCCCGTGGATGCCCCGGAAGGGACGGCCGCACGGCCCATGATGCCGCTTTCGAGGTAGATGTCGGCTTCGACGGTTGGATTGCCGCGGGAGTCGATGACTTCGCGGGCGCAGATATCAATGATTGATGACATGGTGCTCCTTTTGTGTTG
>CAZGBW010000063.1:0-10418 GCA_964523995.1 uncultured Victivallales bacterium
GGGGCGATGAGATCGTGATCATCCTGCCGGATGCCGACCCCGGCAGCCTTGGGAAGCTGACGCGCCGGCTGATTGATGCCATCCGGGCGCACACCTTCTGCGCGGGCGGGCATGATCTGCACTGCACGGTCTCCATCGGTGCCGCCAGCAGTCGCGCCAAGGACGGCTCGATGCTCAGCAGCGACACCTTGCTGGCAAGGGCTGACGAGGCGCTGTACATTGCCAAGCGCAATGGCCGCGACCGGAGCCACGTGTGGGCCGACAGCGGCACGGATGCCCCGTCGGCGGAGAGCACCGGTTCCTCCGGTGCATCCGCCAGCCAGCCGAATGTGACGCCCCGCATCCTCGTGGTTGACGATGACCGGTCGGTGTTGAAGATCATCGAGATGCTGCTTCAGATGGAAGGGTTCTGCCCGCACCTGTTTGAAACCGGCACGGCGGCCTACGAGGCGATCGCCACCCAGCCGGGGTTCTTCGACGTGGCGCTGATTGATCTGAACCTGAATGACATGAGCGGACTGGACCTGATCCAGAAGGTCAACACGGTAGATACCTCGCTCGTGAAGATCGTCATCACTGGTGACGCCACGCTGGACAACGCGGTCAACAGCCTGCGGCATGGAGCGTATGACTTTGTGCAGAAGCCCATCCAGCTGAACCAGATTCGCATGACCCTCAGCCGCGCGCTGGAGTACCACCGGCTGCGTGTCGAGAATCAGGAGTACCAGCAGAATCTGGAGGAGATGGTCCGGCGCAAGAGCCTTGAGTTGACAAACGCGCTGCAGCGGACCCGTGATTCGCTGGACTTCACGTTGCGGGCCATGGCGTCCATGCTGGATGCGCGGGAACATGCAACGGGTGCCCACAGCCAGCGGGTCCAGGATCTGACCTGTATGCTTGCGCGCGACTTCGGCATGAGCGATCGGGATCTCTCCGACATCCGCCAGGGGGCGCTGCTGCACGATATCGGGAAGATCGCCACACCGGATGCCATTCTGCTCAAGCCGGGCCCGCTGACGGATGAGGAGTGGATGATCATGCGTAATCATGTCGTCACCGGCTACAACCTGATCAGCAAGAGCCCGGACCTGAAAGGGGCTGCGGACCTGATGCTCTGCCACCATGAGGCGTTTGACGGCACCGGGTATCCGAACCGCCTGAAAGGGGACCAGATCCCGCTCGGTGCCCGGATATTCACGCTGGTGGATGCCTACGACGCCATGCGTTCGGATCGCCCCTACCGCGCGGGAATGAGCCAGCAGAAGGCGGTAGGCGAGGTGAAGCGCAACTACGGGAAGCAGTTTGATCCGGCGGTGGTGGATATTTTCATGAGGAGGATTGATGAAATCGAGAACATTGGAAACTGGATTGGAGATCGGCAGCATGTCTAAGCACCTTGTCACCCTTTGCCTCACGTCGTCCTGCGTTTCGTTCGCGCTTCTGGGAGGAAACCTGTCGGCGTCCGAGCCGTTGGCGTCGTCGTCGGAGTGGCTGGCGGATGCGGCGGCAGGGGTCCGCATCTGGAATCCATCCCCGGCGGCGGGCGAATCCGTCAAATGGCTGGGCGTCAAAGATACGGCCAGCGGTTCGGGGGTGGCCATCTGGTCTGTGGATGGGGAGGAGCGGGAGCAGGCGGCCGGGGAGTGGAAAGAGGGGCGTCTGGATGGGGTTGCCGTCTGGCAGCACGGCAGTGGTGTCCGATACGAAGGGAGCTGGAGCAACGGCCTGCGGCATGGGGCAGGGGTCTACACCTGGCCGGACGGATCCCGTTTCTGCGGACAGTACCGCGAGGGGGTCCGTCAGGATGGCGCGTTTTACAGCAGCGATGGGAAGCCGCTGAATGGCATCCCGCCGGACGCCATCCGCAAGCTGGTGTTTGCCGCCGAAGCGGCCGGATTGCGTGCCAGGCAAGCGGCCACGGCCGCCCGGCGGCATCCTGCGCGCTGAGGACCGTGTCAGGCAAAGCAGTCGAGCTTCATCTGCTCGATCTGCGCTTTGAGGAGCATCAGGTCTGAGCGGAAGCGGTCCTGATGGTCGGAAACAAACTCCAGGAAGCGATCCTGGTAGTAGTTGATCCCGTCCAGGAGGTTCTTCTTGAACTCCTCGTAGTAGGAGAGCTTGCGCTCGTAGATGCCCGCCGCAAAGCGTTCGAGTTCCTTGCGGAGGTGCTCCACATAAAGCGAGAGCTCCCGGATAAACATGTGCGGCCGGTCGCTGTCCTTGATCAGCGAGAGGCGTCCGTAGATATGGCCGACCATCTCGTCCAGGGTGGCCAGTGCCTTGAAGTGCACGATCGAGAGACTCGGGCAGATGGCGGTGTAGGCCTCCTTCACGATCCCGAGCTTGAGCGTCGCCCCGGCGGCGAGGTCGTGGCAGATGCAGGCCTTCGCCAGCACATCCTCGCGAATCCTGGCTTTCGAGGCCTCGCTCATGTCGGCGGCGTCAATCGCGGCCAGCTTGAGTTTCTGGTACGCGCGTGAGGACCGGCAAAGGGGGACCTCCGTGAATTCGGTACAAATCTCCAGATAGCCCTTGGGACAGTCGCTTCCCGGCTCGCCCTTGGCGATCCTCGCCCGGCGCTGCACTTCGCTCTCGGAGGTCCGGAGCGACCAGAAGGGGATCCCCATCGGTGAGGTTGCCCCCAGGGTGACGTCGGCCTCTTCCGCGGCCAGCAGCCGCTTCAGGTGGACATCGTCCACGCTGGTCACCTCCGGCACCAGCAGGAACGGGGTGGCCCATCCCGAGCGGTCCATCTTGAAATACTGCAGCAGCGAGCGGTGCTCCTGGTGGGTCCCGATCCCGCCCTGCACCGTGATCAGCATTTCCCGCGGGGACTCCGCCAGCGGCAGGGAGTGCGCCTCGAGCCCCTTGTTGTAATCCTCGTGCAGGCGCTCCCGCAGCGACTCGCGGTTTTTGGAAAATTCATCCAGGATGGGCCCCATCAGATAGCCCTGCGTGGCAAACGCATGTCCGCCGCAGTTCAGGCCGGACTCGATCCGGAATTCGGACACCCAGATGCCGCGTTTGGCCAGGAAGCGTCCCTGGATCAGGGCTGAGCGGTAATCACTGACCTTCAGGGTCACGGTTTTCCTCGACCGCCCGGTGCGGTCCGGAAGGAAGTCGTCGTACCTGGCGATGGCGCTATAGAGCGGTGCATTCAGGCCGGCTGAAAAGACAATGGAGGACGATAGGCGGCTGGTGGCAAAGCCCCGCAGCGCGGCGATGGCGTCGCTGAACTCCGGGGCGACCGGATGATCTCCCTCGTAGGGCAGGCGGTCCAGTTTCGTCATGATATTGACGTCAATGCTGCCGGGGACGGCTTTTTCCCGCAGCGCCGCCTGGAGCCGTTCCTTTTCCTGTGGATCGGTCGTGGCGCACATGTGCCGGTACTGGTCCTTGAGATTCCCCTCGGGCAGCATGTCGAAGTAGCGGACAATGTCGCTGCCCGGGGCGAAGGGGAGGGCTCGGAGGGTGGCGGACTGCGCCTCGACCAGGTCGTGGACCAGATCCAGGTAGGCGCGGATGCGCCGGGCCCTGGCATCCGTCTCGCCGGTCTTGATCGCCTCGTACGCGTGTCCGAATTTCGTGCAGTAATAACGCCGCATCTGCTCGAGCAGGACATCGTCCACGAGGGAGATCACCGAGGATATCCCGTATCGGGCCACTTCCACCGGTGTGCCAGCCGTGAAGCCGGTTCCCATGACCGGAATGTGAAACTCATGCGCACTGCGCTCAGAAAACATCATGTCAGAAGCCCCGCTATTACCACATGGATACCATGAACCGTACCGAATCATGATCTATCGGCATGGCATACGCAAGCCAAAAGCAAATCGCAAGGCGTCGGAACGGCGCTCTGCCAGCGCTCCAGCGGGGGGTAGAAAACCCTCGACGGCGCGGGGGGAGCGGGATATGGTATGCCGAATCATGGACAGACTGGAAAAGGCCCTTGCCAGGGAGTCGTGCATCCGCTTCTCGTATGCGGAGACAACCGTGGCTGCCAAAGCGCTGGAGGCCCGCCACCTATGCGGCCCGGTGGCGGCGATGGCGCTGGGCGAGGCGGTCACGGCGGTGGCGTTGCTGGCGACCGATGCCGCGGGTGCCGAGGACGCCGTGATGTTGCGGATGAATGTGTCTGGGCCGCTGGGCGGGGTTCTGGTGGAGGCGACCGGCGAGGGGGGGCTGCGGGGATTCACCAACCGCAAGGTGCTGGGCGATCTGGATGGAGGGGTTCCCGTGGACACCGTGGAAGCGTGGGGCCGTTCCGGTTCGGTGCAGATCGTGACCTCCCGTCCGGGGAAAATCCTGAATCAGGCGGTGATCAACGTGAACCCGCCGCTGATGCGTTTCGTGCTGGCGCGCTATTTCAATCACTCCCTGCAGGTGCCCACGGCCTGTGCGATTGGCGTGGAGGCCGGCAGCGGCGGGTTGATCTCGGCGCGGGGACTGCTGGCGCAACGGATGGCCGATAGTGATGCGGCTGCGTTTGTGCGGGTGCTGGAGTGTTTTGAGAATGGCAGCGTCGCGACCCGGTTGTCCGGCCCGTCGCCGCATGATGGCGCGGCGGGTTTTGCCGGATTGTTCGCGCTTCCGGAGATCACGGTGCGCGAGACGCGCGCACTGATGTTCAAATGCCGGTGCAGCCGGGACCGGACGCTGGCCGTGCTGGATACGCTCTCGCGGGAGGACCTGGAGGAGCGGATTGCCGACGGGGGTGGACAGGACATCACCTGTCACATGTGCGGGCAGACCTACCATGCGGCGGCAGGGGATTTGCGCGCGGTTCTTGACCGAAAGGCATAATGGACCCGAAAACAACCATGGTGGCGGCGATGGAGGGTTCTCCGCGGCCCGGCGAATCCCCGTCGGCGGGCGATCCCGGCGGCGGTTGGCGTCCCGGGCTGAAGCCGGAGGATGCCGAGGCGTTGCTCCCGGCCCTGGAGCAGGCGCTGCAACTCAGTGTGCGTCGTGATCGCCGGGTCCTCGCGGCCGCGCTGGCCCCGGTGGTCGGCGGGGCGCTGCGCCGGTCGTTCTGGAACGTCTTCAAGCGTGCGATTGCCCGGATGAACCGTTTCCTGGTCCTGACGTTTTCCGCCGATGGTCTGCGCTGGCATTTCGAGGCGCTGCGGACCGGCAAACCCTTCGGGACGGTCGTTCGCGAGCATAGCCTGATCGAGCCGGTCACGCAGGTTTTCCTGATTCACCGCCGGACGGGACTTCTGCTCGCGCAGGTCATGCGGCCGACGGCGGAGGGGCAGGACGGCGACATGGTTTCCGGCATGCTGACGGCGATCCAGGACTTTGTTCACGATTCCTTCGCTGTCGACAAGGACGGGAAACTGGAAGTGATCCGGGTGGGGGAGGTGTCCGTGTTGATTGAGCAGGGCCCGCATGCGATCCTGGCCGGGATCATCTCGCAGGGGTACGAGCCCCCGCCCCTGCGAGAGATGTTCCGGCGGACGTTGCGGCGCATCCACGAGGATTACGCAGCGGAGCTGGAGAGGTTCCGGGGGGATATTTCCGGGTTCGCGTCCGCGGCGGTGATCCTCCAGGGCTGCCTGGGGCTGAGCATGATCAAGGGGGATGATCGGATATCGCCGCTGACCGGAGTGCTCCTGGCGGCTCCGGTGGTCGCCCTGCTGGTGTTCGGCGGCCTCTTCGTTGAACGGGCGCTGCGCTGGCATCGCTACCTGGAGGTGCTGGCGAAGGAACCGGGCATCGTGGTGCTGGAGACCGGGTGGCGCGGCGGGCTGCGCTCTGTCAAGGGCCTTAGCGATCCCCTGGCGGTGGATCCGGGCGGCCTTCTGTCGGCGTTCGGTTTCGTGGCTGACGATGTGCATGCCGAGTGGGCTCGCTACCAGGCGATGGACGAGGCGCTGGTCCTGCCGCGTGTACGTCGTGCGCTGGACCTGCCGTCAACGGTCAATGTGGCGATTCGTGACGGGATCGTGGTGCTTGACGGGTCGGCGCCGGCCGGGTGGAAGGAGGACGCGGCCTGCCGTCTCAACGCGATCCTGGGCTTCAAGGGGCTGCAAATGGATGCGCTGCGGGAGGAGGGTCTGCAGGAACAGCAGGCCTGGGACCGCTACCGGGAGCGCCTGGGGAAGACTCCCGGTATCGTGGTGCTGACCCAGGGGCGGCACGGCGGCCGCTTCTTCATTACCGGCCTGCGCGATCCGCTGGCGCCGGATCCGGATGCATTGCTGGCCGCCGACGGGCCGCCACCGGCCATGGTGGACCGGCAATGGGTGCCATTCCAGGCGCTGGCCCCGGAAATGGTCCAGGCGCGTGCGCTTCGCTTGCTGGCCCCGCCGCCGACGGTGAAGATGACGCTGGAAAACGGGGTGCTGCATCTTTCCGGGCGGGCGGCCAACGCATGGATCCGGAATGCGCAACTAGCGGTTGGCGGGCTCGCCGGTATCGAGCAGCTGGAGATGGGTTCCCTCGAGGATACCGATTTCGCGGCGCTGAATGCGCTGATTCCAACCCTGGAAGAGCCGGTGTTCTTTTATCTGGCGGATCTCCAGTCCCTGTGGCCTGGACAGGAGCGCCGGCTGGCCGATTTCATCGAGGCTGTGCGCCGGTTCATGCGGCTTTCGCGCCGGATTGGAGCCCGCTATGTGATTGAGATCCGCGGGCATACGCCAGCCTCCGGCGATGCCGATACCGCCCGGTCGGCAAGCCAGGCGATCGCGGAACGGTTCTACGAACGGCTACAGCAGTCCGGGCTCGATGCGGAAGTCTTCACGCGGTGCGGGAAAGGCGGTGCGGTAGCCCCCTCGGTGGCTGCTGGCGATGGCCGCCGGCGCGAGACGCATATATCGTTTGGTGTGCTGGCGGCGGAGTGACCGGCCCGGTCTGCGTCCGGAAAGCCATAACCGGTGGGAGTCCTCTGTTGTGAGGGCGGTGGACTGTCGCTTTCCCGTCCGGCCATGCAGCACCCGTTGAATGCCAGCATGCGCGGCGTTTCGCTGGCGAGGGTCGCCTCGCGTGGCGAAGAGGCCTGCCGGAAAAATATTTCCGGCAGGTTAAGTTACGCTCTCGTAAAGTATTACAAAGACCGCGGCCGTCGTCCCCTTTTTTTTGCTTGAGAACACAATCTGTAGTGTTAGACTCCGGCTTCACGTCTAAATATGGTGTTTTTGTTTTGAATATGCGGGTTTAAATTCCTAATGGGGAGCGGGTTGTATGTTGGAAGTTACAGAGACGGCGGAACGGGATGCTGGCACCGCGAGCGGTCGCGGGGTTCGCGGGGGTCGCACGAGGCGCAAGGCGGGGGTCGCGGAGCGGAAACCGAAGGCGGCGGGACTGAAAGTGGATTGTGTCTTCTCGAAGAAGGGGGAGGACCCGTTCGCCTCGCTGGAGTGGGAGCTGCGGCGTGCGGAAATCGCCGATGGCAAGGGCAAGGCCGTGTTCAGCCAGGACAACGTGGAAGTGCCGAAGACATGGTCCATGCTGGCGACGAACGTGGTGACCTCGAAATATTTCTACGGTACGCAGAATACGAGCGAGCGGGAGCACTCCGTCCGGCAGCTTGTACACCGTGTGGCGAGGGCGATCGCGGACTGGGGTTTGAATGACGGCACGTTTGCAACGCCGGATGATGCGGAGAATTTCTACAGTGAGCTGGCGTACCTGTGCGTGAACCAGTACGGGTCCTTCAACAGTCCGGTTTGGTTCAACGTGGGGCTGTTCGATGTATACGGGCATTCGTCGTCGAGTCGTTCGAGCTATGCGTGGAATCCGGCGACGCAGTCTTCCGAGGTGATCCACGACACCTACCGCTACCCGCAGGCCTCGGCCTGTTTCATCCAGTCGGTCGAGGACACGATGGAGGACATCATGCGGCTGGCGGCCTCGGAGGCCATGCTCTTCAAATATGGCTCCGGGACGGGGACGGATCTGAGTACCCTGCGCAGCACCCGCGAGCGGCTTTCGGGCGGCGGTGTTCCGTCGGGGCCGCTCAGTTTCATGCGCATTTACGACCAGGTGGCCGGTGCCATCAAATCCGGGGGGAAGACCCGGCGGGCCGCCAAGATGCAGAGCCTGAAGGTGCATCACCCGGACATCAAGGATTTCATCACCTGCAAGGTGAACGAGGAGAAGAAGGCCTGGGCGCTGATTGACGCCGGGTATGACGGGTCCATGGGCGGGGAAGCCTACGAGTCGGTGATGTTCCAGAACGCCAACACCTCCGTGCGGGTGACGGACGAATTCATGTCGGCCGTGGAAAACGACGGCGAGTGGACAACGCGCAGCGTGACCAAGGGCGAGCCGGTGGACTCCTTCAAGGCCCGGGACCTGATGCAGACGATCGCCGAGTCCGCGCACGTGTGCGGTGACCCCGGCCTGCAGTATGATTCCACGATCAACCGCTGGCACACCTGCAAGGAAACCGGGCCGATCAACGCGAGCAACCCCTGCTCGGAGTACATGTTCCTCGATGACAGCGCCTGCAATCTGGCATCCATCAATCTGATGAAGTTCGCGAATGACGCGGGGGGGTTCGACGTCGAGCGCTTCAAGCACACGGTTCGCATGTTCATCATCGCGCAGGAGATCCTGGTGGACAGCGCGAGCTACCCGAACAAGATGATCGCGGAGAATTCGCACCGTTTCCGTCCGCTGGGGCTGGGGTATGCGAATCTCGGCGCGCTGATCATGCGCCAGGGACTGGCCTACGACAGCGAGGCTGGCCGCGCCTTTGCGGCCGCCGTGACGGCGCTGATGAGTGGCCATGCCTATGCGACGAGCCAGGAGCTGGCGAAGGTTCACGGGCCATTCGAGGGATGGGACCGCAACAAGGCCTGCATGGCCGATGTCATGAAGATGCATCGCGATGCGGTGGACGGCATTGACCGGCTGGCCGCGCCCGCCGCCATCCGCCAGGCGGCACGCGAGACGTGGGACCGCGTGGTGGCTGGAGCCCCGAAGGGGTTCCGCAATGCGCAGGTCACGGTGCTGGCACCGACGGGGACGATCGGGTTCATGATGGATTGCGACACGACCGGGGTGGAACCGGACATTGCCCTTGTCAAGTACAAGCAGCTCGCTGGCGGGGGTATGATGAAGATCGTCAACCGGACCTTGCCGCCCGCCCTCCGGAAACTGGGCTACTCGCCGGATGAGACCGACGCGATCGTGAAATACGTGGATGAGAACGACACGATCGAGGGGGCTCCGCACCTGAAGCACGAGCATCTGACGGTCTTTGATTGCGCCTTCAAGGCGGTGAAGGGCAAACGCAGCATCCCGTACCAGGCGCACTTGCGCATGATGGCGGCGGTGCAGCCGTTCCTGTCCGGGGCGATCAGCAAGACGGTCAACCTGCCGGCGGAGGCGACGGCGGGGGACATCATGCAGACCTACATGGAGGGATGGAAGCTGGGACTCAAGGCGGTGGCGATCTATCGCGACGGGTCGAAGCGGATCCAGCCGCTTTCCACCGATGACGGCATGAAGAAACCGGCGGTGGCGGCGAAGGCGGAGGCGGTGGATCACGAGAGCATGTTGAATGCGGCCCGGCAGTCCCCGTTCCGGCGGCGGATGCCGGCGACGCGGCATTCGCTGACGCACAAGTTTGAAGTGGCCGGTCACGAGGGCTACCTGACGGTGGGCATGTACGAGGATGGCAGCCCCGGAGAGCTGTTCATCACGATGGCCAAGGAGGGCAGCACGGTCGGTGGCACGATGGATGCCTTCGGTACCGCCATCTCGTTGTGTCTGCAGTACGGCGTCCCGGTCCGCGAGCTTTGCCAGAAATTCGCGCACAGCCGGTTCGAGCCGAGCGGGTTCACCAAGAATGCAGATATCCCGATGGCCAAATCGCTTGTGGATTACATATTCCGCTGGATGAGCATAACCTTCCCCAACGGGTTCTATGGCGGGATTGACCGTCGTAGCGCCGCGGGGAATCCCGAAAATGCCCCTGTATCGGTTGCCGCCGCCTTGCCGGTGCTTCCGGGCGGGGAGCACTCGACTCGCGTGGACGGGCAATTCGGGCATTTCATGGCGGATGCGCCCGCCTGTGATGTCTGTGGTTCCATCACGGTGCGTAACGGGGCCTGCTACCGCTGCTACAACTGCGGCAACTCGATGGGCTGCTCCTAATGCGGCGGTCCTCGCCGGGAATCCCGGCGAGGACCGCGGGTGGTGTTATGCCGTCGCGCAGGCGCGTGTCCATGCGGAGAGACCCCTATCCCTTGTCCAGTGCGCGCAGTCCATGCTGTGGGCACTGTGGGTGTGAGGGGTGAGCAGGGTGCCGACCGCCCCGCTAAGGAAATCAGACGGTTGCAGCAGGCATGTGAATGTCAAATGCTCCGTTTGATTCTTGACCGGCTTCCGGGAATAACACAGAGTATCGGGATGAAACTGGAAGAGGCGGTTATTACGGAACACCGTGAGTTCGGCGGCGGCTA
>CAZGBW010000064.1:0-10405 GCA_964523995.1 uncultured Victivallales bacterium
ATGCGGGGTCGATCTCGAAATCGTCCTCATCCGGAATGGAATCGCGCCAGTCCTCTGCCTTGCCGAAGGTGGCCGATTCACGCGCCTTGTTGGCGATATGCTTCCAGAAATCCGCATTCGTGGCATCATCGGGTTCGGGCTTGGTGGCGTCAGCGGCTGCCATCTCTATTTCCAAATCCCGGTCGGTGGCATAGTTGCGACAGCGCTTGGTGAACGCGCACCGCTCGCACCAGTAGTCGCAGTAATTATAGATGCCGGTGATGTATCCGTTAGCTTTTGTCATGGTGGAAATATTTACCACAACTGCGAAGACGAGCGCAATTCGAGGTTTTACGAAAGTTCGACGCCAATCGTTTTGCCTTTTATTGCTGGTGGGGTTGGCCTAGGATGCGGGCATCATGCCTGATGAAGCGCTGCCCAATCGGCAAAGCATCCGATGTAAGGGGTGGGATTACACTGCCCCCGGCTGGTACTTTCTCACCTTCAACACCAAGGCCAGACGGCCTGTGTTTGGCACGATCGTCAACGGGCGCATGGCTCTCAATGCAGCAGGCCGCATTGCCGCGGACGAATGGCAGAAGAGCGCGGCACTCCGCCCGAATCTGGCCCTCGATGAATTCGTGATCATGCCCGACCATGTGCATGGCATCGTGCGGATCTTGCCGGGGGAGCAGGGCGACCAGCCGCCCTCTCCGCCGCCAAGGCCACGCTTTGGGCAGCCCATTGCCGGTGCCGTCGGCACGTTTATCGCGGCATACAAGGCCGCGGTCACACGGGCGGTGCGGCGTGCGGGCTGCTTGGGCGGTGCAGGCGGTATGGGCTTGATGCATCAAGCCCGCCCCGGCAGCACCGCTGGCAGCCCCACCGCCAGCCCCACCGGCAGCACGGGCTTGATGCATCAAGCCCCTCTGTGGCACCGCAACTACTGGGACGTGATCATTCGCGACGATCTGGCGTTGGCGCGGATCCGGGCCTATATCCGCGACAATCCGCGCAATGCCCATGCGGTGTTGCAAAGCGGCCCTCCGCGCCTGCTGGGGAACTCGGCACTGCTGCAACGGCCGCGCCTCGGGTTCCTGGCATCGCGTGGGGATTCCACACCCCACGGCAATCTGCCCTTGCAACCGGGCGAAGCGATCCTTTCCGGCTTTCTTTCGCCCATGGAGCGGGCCGTATTCCGGGCCGGACTCGCGGCCCGGCGGCCGATGATCTGGGTAAAGCCATTCGGGCTGGCACAAGGCGGCGAGTCCGCCGCCATCCAGACCGCCATCGCGGAAGATCGCCTGCTTATCCTCTCGCCTTTCGACGACTCCATCGAGGCGCCCAGTGCCCGTCGTGCGGTCTGGGCCAACCACTACGTCATTGCCAACAGCACCCGGCTGGTCGTTGGGCACCTCAACCCCGATGGCATGCTCGCCTGCCTGCTATGCGAAACCCCGCCCGATCTGGAAATCCTGTATCTGTGAAGCGCTTCAATCAAATTCGCCCCCTTCATCGTGACCGTTTACCTGCGGCGCTGCCGCTTCGGCGGCATGACGCGGCGCGACTGGAAAATATTCCTCCTGAGCTGGCTGATCGCCAACGCCTGGTGGTCCGTCGTCTGCTTCACCGGCCTCTCTGCCGTGCAATGGCTGTGGGCGTGGTGGATGGGATTTGATTGCAGGATGACTGGCAATTCACTATTGTCGCGACAATGGGGATTGGCCGATACTCAAAATCGATTTCGCATAGACCATCATTTGCAGATGCCACTCAAGGGGTAGTTCATGGACAAGGATAACGCACTTGCTGTTTTCGAGGATTTCAAAATCAGGCGCACTTATGATGAGAAGGCGGAAACCTGGTTTTTTTCGGTAGTGGACGTCGTGGCGGCACTGATCCAGCAGCCGGATTTCCAGGCCGCCCGCAATTACTGGAAGGTTCTCAAGAATCGGCTCAAGAAAGAAGGAAGTCAAACGGTTACAAATTGTAACCGGTTGAAATTGCTTGCGGAGGACGGCAAGATGCGCCTGACCGATGTCGCTGATCCCGAGACACTTCTGCGCATCATTCAATCGGTCCCCAGTCCCAAGGCGGAGCCGATCAAGCTCTGGCTCGCCAAGGTTGGTTATGAGCGGATACAGGACATGAGCGATCCGGCGCGTTCACTGGACCGCGCCCGCGAGTACTGGCAACAGCATGGTCGCAGCGAGAAGTGGATCCAGCAGCGGATGATGGGGCAGGAAACCCGCAATAAACTCACGGATTACTGGCAGGACCACGAGATCAAGGGCGAGGATGAATACGCCATCCTTACCAACATCATCCATCGCGAATGGAGCGGCGTGTCGGTCAAGAAACACAAGACGATCAAGGGCCTCAAAACCCAGAACCTGCGCGACCACATGAGCGAGGCGGAACTGATCTTCACTGCATTGGCGGAACTTTCCACGCGCCAGATTGCCGAAAGCGTTGAAGCCACCGGGATGGCCGAGAATGCCGAGGCGGGTAAGAAAGGCGGCAGCATCGCCGGGAAGGCTCGCCGCGAACTGGAGCAGAAGACCGGACGCAAAGTAGTGACCGGCGAGAGCTTCCTGCCGCCCGGAAAACAAACATCGAAGATAGGAAACCGCGATTAGACAAGCATGGGCGGTTCATGGCCTGGCTGCTGCGCCAGCGTGATCCGGTAGTCTGTTTCGCCGCCCGCAGTGCGCCAGCACTTGCAGAATGGCATCCAGCACTTCTGCCAGATGCGTGCCGATATCCTCGGCCAGGAAGCGCAGCACGAAATAGCCGTTTTCCTGTAGCAGCGCATCCTTGCGCCGGTCGCGCCGGTAGGCATCGGAATCCGACAAATGCTGCGGACCGTCAATCTCGATGGACAGCCGGGCGGTTCGGCAACATAGATCAACCTCCATCTGGCTGCGGTCGGCAAAGGGGATTGGCAACTGATCATTCAGCCTGAATTTTCCCGATGTCTCCGCCAGTGTCTCCAGCCTCCTGAACAGGAACGCCTCCGTTGCACTGCGTGCACGATCCTCCCCTTCGGCATTCGCCTGCAGCTTACGCGTTGCATGCACAAACAGATTCCCCAGATCGGAATCAACTCCATGGCGGATTAATCGCTGCACACTGGCCGCATAATCCCGCTTCCATTCAGGTTCGACGGGCAAGGGTACCTCAACAGGCCAGCCCGGTACTGCGCTCCATGGTTAGCGTTAGGATATACGCGCCTAGTTTTCTGGCTAATACCGCAGGAACCGCCTCCTTGAAAAAGAGCCACAGATGAGCACCGTTACCAGAACGGGAGCGCTCGACAGATACCGGAATCTGCATCTGACGACAGGTTTCCCGGACAGCACCAACATCCTCGCTCCATTTTTCCTTGTCAAAATCCATCGCCAAAAACCAGCATGTCTCATCTAGCAGCATCGGATAAACACCGGCGGTAAAATCACGCCCGCAGGCATCTTTGCCGTAAAGATGCTGCTCTATTACCTTATCGGTAACGGGCAGGAATCGGCGGTTAAGGCAGTCCGCGCATTTCACGTGTCGCTTGTCGCAGACCTCGCGCATCCATTCATTGGCACAAGCCGGACTGTATCCCGCTTTGCCGGTCATGCTGCTCTCGAAACGCTGCGGATACACATCCTCGCGACCACGGAACAGGCAACGGAATAAGGCGATCTTGTCAACGGGGGATGAACACTTGTTGATCATGGCATTCCGTTTACAAACCATCATACTCAAAGCGCCATCATCCATCGAACGCATCGTCAGTGTCCGGATGTTCTATGCCGACGAGGTAGTGGAAGCCATCGGGGCCAAAGCGTTTTGTGAGGTGCTCGATGATTTGCCGTGCCTTTAATTGTGAGTGGTGGGGCCCTGACATGTAGAAAGGCTTTCCTTCATGTCCGAACGTGAATTGTTCCGTGCATGCAGCCGGATCGATATCGCCCAGCACCACGGAGGCATCTCGATAATCCGGGTGCGGTTCAAACCCGAGGTCGCGGGCGTATGCAATGGAATCCTCGATGAGTTTCCTTGCATACGCGGGGTCAGCAGGCTTCAGTTTATTGGTGGTAAAGTCTCTCTTGATTACAGCCTCAAATTCATACTCGGGCTTGACAACAAGAAAGGCATCCTTGATCCCAAGGCAGTATACATCAACGAGAAAGACGCCTGCGGCAATCTGTCCATCCGGCAACTTGCGCGCAACAATGGTGTGCCCGATACCAAGTGCGAACATGCTGTCTCCCACGTAGACGGCGTGGATTGGCGAGTTCTCCAGTTCCCGGCGCGTACAGCCCATCTTCGCAAAGCGTCCGCCTCCCGTGGATTGTTTATTCAAAAGTTTCTTCCGCGCCGCTTGACGCTCTTTCTTCTTGGCCTGATTCTGTGCAACCCGTCGCTTGTCCTTTGCCATGCTGCCTCCTTGATTCGGAATATTATGGCGTGTGCGTGTTATCTTTTACGGAGACATTCTTACCACAATTGCCGAGGCCATCGCAATTCGTGGTTTCAAGAAAATTCAGGATAGACGCCCCCGCCGGGGCGGTGGTATGTTGAATAGCAACGATTCAAAGGAGGATGTAGAGGATTTTCTAGCGACAGACATTTCTTGGTCTGCTGGCTGACCATGAAATTCTACGACTGGTCGAAACGCGACTGGCTGGGGATCGAGGCGATCAAATCGTTGAAGGATTACTCTGGGGCGAGCCGATCCGGGCGGTTCATGGCCTGGCTGCTGCGCCAGAGCGATCCGGTGGCGTGTGTGCTGCTCTCGATCAAGTTCGATCCCTTTATCGTGACGGCCTATTTGCGGCAGGGAGCCTTCGGCGGCATGACGCGCCGCGACTGGCGCAACTTCCTACTGAGCTGGCTAATCGCCAACGCCTGGTGGTCTGTCGTCTGCTTCACCGGCCTCTCCGCCGTGGAATGGGTGTGGGCGTGGATAAGAGGGTGAAATGCTTGATTTGTGCAACGACCCTGCCATACTTTGTGCCAACATCCGCAAAACGATGAAAGGCATGGTTCATGCACTTGGTTTATATTGATGAGTCCGGGAATACCGGAAAGAATCTGGTTGATCCGCAACAGCCGGTTTTCCTGCTCTGCGCTATGCTCGTCCATATAAGCCGCTGGCAGCAGCTTGAAACCGGTCTGCAGCAGGTCTGTAACGAAACCCTGGGGACTCGATCATCCCAGGACGGTTTCGAAATTCATGCGGCGGATATTCGCAACGGCGGCGGAGTCTTCCGTGGTATCTCGGTAACAGACAGGATTGATTTCCGTGACAAGCTGCTACAGAAAGCAGTAGATGCGGATGTGAAACTGATATACCGGTCTATTGAAAAACACCGCTTTAAGAAATGGATGGTCAGCGCGTTTGGAACGGGAATCGCTATCAATCCCCATGTGGTTGCATTCCCGTTGTTGGCGCAAGTCGTTAACCGCTATCTGCAAGCCCAGAATACGCTGGGCATATTCATTTCGGATGAGAACAAGGAAATTGTTGCCGATGTGGAAAAATCCATCCGTTTGCTGCGTGGTGACTCAACCGCACTCAAGCTTGACCGGATTATCGAGAAGGGTTTCTTTATCGACTCCCGCTCAAGTCTTGTTTTGCAGCTCTGTGACCTTTGTGCGTATAGCCTTCGGAAGCATGAGGAGA
Organism: uncultured Victivallales bacterium; assembly: GCA_964523995.1. GTDB lineage: Bacteria > Verrucomicrobiota > Kiritimatiellia > UBA8416 > UBA8416 > UBA8416. The sequence goes on from CAZGBW010000064.1 coordinate 5,654, forward strand.
TAAAAATAGGAATACCATCCAAGCCTGTTGATGCGTCAGGAATCAGCATGGTCAACCGCATTACCCACGTAGGCGAGGAACCGTTTCATGATGTGCTGGAGTGGATAAAAAAGGAGCGGCCAGGGAATAAATCCTGAGTCACCCGGAGGCGGCTCTTCTGGTCGCTAAAGAAGTAGACTATATTTCAGGCACGGATTGCAATCATTTTTTTCGGCACACTCAATCAAGGGGTTATCAGGATGGATGGGCCATTTCCGAGCTTGTCGTCGGTAGTTGCGCCAGAGTGATCCCATCGCCTGCATCCTGCTCTCGATCAAGTTCGATCCCTTCATCGTCACCGTTTATCTGCGGCGCTGCCGCTTCGGCGGCATGACTCGCCGCGACTGGCGGATCTTCCTCCTGAGCTGGCTGATTGGCAACACTTGGTGGTCCGTGGTCTGCTTCACTGGTCTCTCCGCCGTGCAATGGGTGTGGGCGTGGATAAGAGGGTGAGGGTTCCAACATCGGAGCCATCTCATGTCACCGTATTTTCAGCCCATCCACATATCTGTGCGGATTTGTTCGCGGATCTGCTTTGCATTGGCAACCGCCAGTCGCGCCATATCCTGTGTTGCAGATTCGCCGGGATAACGAAAAGCAACCGCGAAACTGGTCAGATCACTCACGCCAGCCCGAAACGCTTCCCACAGCGGTTGGAACGAAACGATCAGATCCAGCAACACATCAAGATCATGCGTTCTGGGAAAAGGAATTCCCTCTTCGACCAGCCTTGCCTTGAAGTATTTCTCCACGCATTGCTGAGCAAAAAAGCAAGCGGCATCAAAATTCGGATGTTTGCGTGCCCTGTATTCCCTGCCTGCACTGTTGAAATCGGCCTCGGCTTTTTCGACCCATTCGCGTGTGCTATCCTTCATACAACGGTTGTCCCCGGTTCAGAATCTCTTGGATAAAACCGTCCCCGATGCTTAGGCGTCGCCGAATTTCATCAGGGCTACGCACAATAAGATCCAGCGGAAATCCAGATCGAACGTTTTTCCGGATTTCAGATGCCATCAAGGCCGGATGACCATCGTGTGGCATAACCACCAGTAGGTCCACATCGGAATCCTTTGAAGGCTGGCCGTAGGCGTACGAGCCGAAAAGAATCACTCGCTGCGGGTGAAATCGTTCAGCTACCCGTTGCACATAGTTGCGAATCTGACTGCGTTTAATCACGCCATAAGGATATTCACATCACCTATATCCGGCAAGCGTTTTTATTCACACCCCTGCATCATGCTCTCCATCTATTTCGACCCTTTTATCGTGACGGCCTATCTGCGGCAGGGGGCCTTCGGCGGCATGACGCGCCGCGACTGGCGCATCTTCCTCCTGAGCTGGCTGATCGCCAACGCCTGGTGGTCCGTGGTCTGCTTCACCGGCCTCTCCGCCGTGCAGTGGCTATGGGCATGGTGGAAAGCAATTTGATTGCAGGATGAGCGGCAAGTGCCTAGTCTTGATCCAGAGACGAGCGATAAACAGGCTGGCATGGTCAGTCCAGTCTGGCGACAATTCGTGCTGCATCACGAGGGTTATCGGAATGATTGCCAGGAAAGATCGAGCCTGCATAGGGACAGAGCTTGCATAGGGACAGGCCAGAATGGCGCTAAGTTAAGACCGCAACGCATGAGTATTCTTTGTCGCGAGCTTTGTCGCGAACGTTGTCGTACTCCCTATGCGCGAACCTCTTGCAACTCGACAAAGCTCGCGACAAAGAGAGTAAAGAAGCTTATCTTAGCGACATTCGGGACCGGCCATATATGCTCGGGGCTGATCCCGAATCTCAAGGTTGCGGTGCTCGGCACCGTTCTGCATAAGGGATTGCCGGACGCGGAAACCTTGTCGCAGCTTGACGCGCTGGCGGCGGCAGTGGCCAAGGCGCACGCCGACGATCCGGATGTGCTGACGGTTTGATCCGCGTCTTATGGAGTGTTTTCCGGCGAATCGTCCTTGCCGAAAAAGATAAACCAGACGGTCCCCGCCGTGCCGAAGGCGAAGGCGGCCAGGAAGTTGACCGTCGGGCTGAGGATCCACAGGAAGGCACCCCCGAAGGCGGCGACCGAGACGACAACGTCGCGGAGCAGGTAGTAGAGACCGAACATGGCGGCCTTGCGGCCTTCCGGGGCCATGAGGTAGATCGGCAGGAACCGTTCGGCCATCCGTTCCCCCATGCCGATGAGAATGACCATGGACAGAAGGCCGGCAATGCCCCGGTTGAGCCCGAGGAATGCCAGGAGCGCGTGCCCGGTTCGTGGCGATGTATCCGCCATAACAAAGTCCTTTCGTTAGACAACTGAGGTGGATGTGATATGCGTGAGAAGCTGGTTCATGAGGGTGTTGATGGCGCGATAGGCTTGTGGCGGGGCTGACCGCAGGGCGGCTTCGTCCTGCACATAGGGGGCGGAAGTCAGCTCGTCGCGGCAATTGGCGATCAGGTCGGCGGCGGTTTCGGGGGTGGTCTCGAGATGGAACTGCAGGCCGATCACGTGGCGGCCAACCTGGAATGCCTGGTGCTCGCAGCCCGCGCTTCGCGCCAGATGGATCGCTCCGTCCGGCAGGTCGAACGTTTCCCCGTGCCAGTGGAATACGGTCTGTTCGGGTGGAAAGCGAAAGGCATGTTCCGGAAGCGGCGTGACCGCCGTCACGGGGAACCAGCCGATCTCCTTGACCGCATTCGGATAGACCCGCGCCCCCAGGGCGCTGGCGATCAACTGCGCCCCCAGGCAGACCCCCAGCAGCGGACGGTCCTCGTCGATCCAGCGGCGTAGAAAATCCTTTTCTGCCGCCAGCCAGGGATGGTCGCCGAGGTCGTTGACGCTAATCGGACCACCCATCACGATCAGCAGTTCGATCCCCGCGGCATCCGGCGCGAGCTCGCCTGCATACCAGCGCGTCATGCCGATCTCATAGCCGGCCTCGCGCAGCCATATCTCCATGCTGCCAAGCCCCTCGAACGGGACATGCTGGAAATAATGGGCGCGCATCACGGCTCAATCCTCTTCTGGCGGTTCGCCATCGAAGCCGGGGCGGAAGACGTCTTTTAGCACCGGGCTGGGCGGCGTGGGCGGCGATGATTATCGATCCAGGCCCTTGCTCTGAATCGATGCAACGTCGTCGTCAACGCCTCTAGTATTGCGAATTCGGGTTGCGCGATCAAACACAATACACGAGCGAACCCGCTATTTTCACGCTGGGGCGATTCTTCGCCGCGTCGCCGCTGAACCGGAAATCCGTACTTGACGTGAGCACTCCGTCAGGCATAATGTCAGGCTTTGGCGAATAGTCCTGGCTTTTACGAGGAGCGGGTTTTTCCCCGCTCTTTTGTTTTTGCCAGGGGTTGATAAAGGAATATTACCGCGAAAGAGGACTATGAACAACGAACTCATCGCTATACTGAATTATATGGAGAAGGAACGCGGCATCGAGCGCGAGACCCTTATCCAGGCGGTTGAATTTGCACTGCAGTCTGCATTGCGGAAGTCGTCGCCTCTTGAACATGGCCTGCGAATCGCCATTGACCGCAAGTCCTGCGACATCAAGGCTTACGGTATCGCCAATGTCGTGGATGGCCCCGCCCTCGGCCAGGAGCAGATCACCATCACGGACGCGCGGAAAATCAACCCGAAAGCCGTGGCCGGAGACGTTGTCGAGCGGGAAGTCACCACCGCCAACCTCGGTCGCATCGCTGCCCAGACCGCCAAGCAGGCGATTGCCCAGCGCATCCGCCAGGCCGAACGGGACCTGGTGTTTGATGAGTACAAGGATCGTGGCGGCGATATTGTCAGCGGTGCCGTGCGGCAGTTCAACCGCGGCGATATCATCATCGACCTGGGACGGGCCGAGGCGGTCATCCCATCGCGCGAACGCGTCCCCACCGAGGAATACCAGGTCGGCGAGCGGATCCGTGCCTATGTCGTCAGTGTACAGAATAACGCCAACGGCCCGGCCATCGTGCTGTCCAGAAGCCATCCGGACTTCGTACGGCGGCTTTTTGAACTGGAAGTGTCCGAAATCGGCGACGGGATCGTCACCATCAAGGGAATCGCCCGGGAACCGGGGTACCGCACCAAGATCGCGGTGGCCTCCACCGACGAGAAGGTTGACCCCGTCGGCGCCTGTGTCGGCATGCGCGGCATGCGCGTGAAGAATATCGTGCGAGAACTGGCGGGCGAGAAGATTGATATCGTCCGCTGGAGCCCGGACATCAAGACCTATGTCATCAACGCGCTCTCCCCGGCAAAGCTTTCGAAAGTCGAGATCAAGGACGGCGGGGTGGACCATGTCGTCACGGTGATTGCCGATCCCGAGCAGTTGTCACTGGCTATCGGCAAGCGCGGGCAGAACGTTCGCCTGACCGCCCGGCTGGTGGGGTGGAAGATTGACATTCACAAGGATGACTCCGCCGTCTCGTTCGAGGAAAAGGTTTCGCAGGCCGTTGCCGGACTGGCTTCCATACCGGGCGTATCGCCCGCGCTGGCGCAGCGGCTGGTGGAGGCCGGATTCCTGTCGGTCGAGGGCATTCTCGCCGCCGAACCGCGTGATATTTCGGAAATGCTTGATATCGAAATCGCTGCCGCCCGGGATCTTTATGAGGCGATTGTCGCCAGCCGCCCGGACATCCAGGCCTGATTTCGCGTCATATAAAAGGGCAGCGGAAACACGGCCGCCCGGGGGGGATACGGAACATGAGAGTTCATGAGCTGGCAAAAGATC
>CAZGBW010000065.1:0-6988 GCA_964523995.1 uncultured Victivallales bacterium
ATGAGGTTGTCCACGAGAAGGATCTGCCGCGGATCCGGGCGCGCTGCGAGCAGCTCCAGGGCGATCCGCGCGTGGAGGGTCTTCTTTTCCGGTATCTGCACTTCTGGGGGGATTACGCCCATGTCCACCGTAGTCACGCCTGGTACCCGCGCGAGATCCGTATCGTGCGTAACGGGGTTGGCATCGAGTCGTTCCGGTCGGCGCAGTCGTTCCGGAGGAACGGTGAGAAGCTCCGGGTGGCGACGGTGGATGCGGATATCTACCACTATGGCTGGGTACGCCCGCCGCATCTGATGAAGGCGAAGGAGGTGGAACTGGCCACCACGCATCACGGGAAGGGGAAGGCGCTGGCAAAGTGCGGGAGCGGGGCGGTGTTCAACTACGGGTCGCTTGAGCAGATCCCTCGCTTTACCGGCACTCATCCGGCAGTGATGCGGGATTGGATGTTGCGTTTCGACTGGGCTGGCGAGCTTCAGCATCGGGGACAATCCCCGGTCAGGCACCGCCACGACCGCCTGAAGTACCGGATACTGACCTGGATCGAACAGCGCCTGCTGGCTGGCAGGTTTCAGCTGGGGGCTCGCGGCTACCGCCTGGTCCGCCGGTGAATAGGGACCCGCGCGGCAGGGCTATTCATCTTGCCGGGGGAAGCATCAGTCTTACCGTGGTTCCCAGCCCGGGGCTGGAGGTGATATGAACCGCGGCATTGCAGTGGAAGGTGAGTCCTACGGCCGCTGCGAGCCCGAGTCCGCGGGCGCGGATGCGGGTGGAGAAAAACGGTTCCAGGCAGTGCTTGATGACGTCCGCTGGCATTCCCTCGCCGTTATCGCTGATTTCGATGAGCACGCCGTTCTCCGGTGGCCGCTCCCCGAATAGCAACCCCTCGCTGGACCGGACCCGGTCGAAGCCGATGGCCGTTTCAATGGTGATCGAACCGGGATTCCCCTGCAGGGCATCCAACGCATTCTGGAGTATCCCGTGGATGGCCTGGTCAAGCAAGGTCGGGCAGGTGGACACGTAGAGATTGCCGTGGACCGGGCTCACGAGGACCCTGCAATTCTCCGGGGCCATGCTTTTGAACGTCCTGACGGTGCCTGCAAGCAACGGCGGCAGATTGACCTCGTCCAGCTCGGTTTTCACACGCTGTGTATAGAGCTGCAGGATCCGGGTCAGCTCCGTGACATGGCCGGTGGCATTCTGGATATGGTTGAGATTTGTCTGCAGCGGGGCATCGCCGGGGAGCCGCCTCCGCAGAATGTCCACATTGCTTTGCATGGCCCCGAGCGCGTTGTTCATCTCGTGCGAGAGCCCGAGCACCAGGCGCGCGATGGCGTTGAGTCGGTCACTTAATCCGTCACGCTGGCTGTCACTCCCGTGGTGAAACTCATCCATGGATCCAACCATAGCGCAACGGGGACACTGCGTCAATGGTGGTGATCTGCGGAGTGATCGAGGATACTGCGGCTGATGGGGACAAGGACTCCGAGCGCCTCCGCCTGCGCGACAATGGCACCGGTGATGGCGCTGCGTTCGGTGGGGCGTCCCCGTTCGGTATCGCGCAGCATGGAGGATCGGTTCTGCGCGGTTTGCCGGCAGAGGTCTTCAAGGGCGGTGATCATTTCCGCCTCCCGGACCGGTATGCCGGCGGCATTGGCGACGGTGACGCTTTCCGCGACGACCTGCCTGGCGAGCGGGCCGGCCAGCGGGTGCCCGAGCAGCTCGCCGTTAAGGAGGCGGAACTGGGCGGTCAGCGGGTTAACCGCAGCATTGAGAATGAGCTTCGTCCAGAGCATGACGCGCAGGTCGGGATGCTGGCGGGCATCGAATCCGGCCTTGCGGAGCGTGGCGGCAACCGTCTCCACGGCGGTCGCACCGCCGCGGGCCGCGGCTACCCAGGTGATCCCGTCGCCTGTGCTTCTCACCCGACCGGGGGCGAGCCGCAGCGCGGCGGTACCGGTAACGCCGGCCAGGACCTCGCCAGCCGGAAGCTGCAGCAGCAGCTCCAGATTGCCAAGGCCGTTCTGGAGCGAGAGGATGATCGTGGATGGCGTGACATACGGCGCGAGCTGACGGCAGACGTCCCCGGTGCTGTATGCCTTGACGCAGACGATGACGAGGTCAGCCCCGGCGGTGGACGGTTCGGCGGTGACGGCGGGGTGCGCCGTCCAGATAGCCTTGCCGTCCTCGACCGTGATTCCGGAAAGGGCCAGCTGCGCGGCACGCGCCGGGCGATGATCCAGGAGGCGTACGTTGCTGCCGTCCCGCGACAGCCGCGCGGCGACCAGCAGCCCGAGCGCGCCGGGTCCGATGACGGTCACGCGGTATTCATGTTCAGGCTTCGCGTTGGCTGCGCCGGGGCCCTGGCGGACTTCACTCAAGAAGTCCCTCGCGGGATGCGGCGATGAACTCCATGCCGTACTCGTCCTCGCCGAGCAGAAGGGCCTTTGCCAGGAGGAATGGTTTCGAGGCGGTGTCCAGGCCGTTGAGAATACCGATGTTGATCTGCATGGGGTCCACGATGCCGCCGTCGGCGCCCGCTTCGCATGCGAGCCATGTGTAGACCTGGTTGATCAATTTGCGGCAGGGCATGCCGAAGGATATGTTGCTCAGGCCGGCGACGACATGAACCATCGGGCCGTATTCCTCGCGGATGGCCTTGACCGTCCTGAGGAAACGGACACCGTTATCCCCGTCGGTCGAGATCGGGAATACCAGCGGATCAAAGTGGATGGCGGCCTTCTCGAAGCCGGCGCTGGCGAGGCGCTCGTAAATGGCGGCGATGTTGATCATGCGCTCCTCCATCGTGTTGGGCAGGCCCTCGGCACCGGCGGCGGAGGCGATAACCACGGCGTTTGCCGCCCGTGCGGTCGCGACGGCCTCGGCTCGTTCCAGCGACACGGAATTGACCATGGGGCGGCCGCGGGCGGGATCGCATGCCTCAAGGCCGGCTTTCAGAATATCCGCATTGGAGGAGTCAATACTCATCGGGATGGCGACGGCCCCCTGCACGACGTCCACCGTCCAGCGCATCAGCCGGACACGCTCGGCGACATCGGTGCTGAACTCGTCCACGTTGATATCCAGATAGGTCGCTCCAGCCTTTTCCTGCTGCCGTGCGAGATTCTTCAGGTACTCAATGCCCGCCGCTTTCGCCTCTCCATCGCCGAAGACACCCTGCCAGATGGCGACCGCGCAATGTTTGACTTTCCCGGCTGACCAGTCCGCCCTGGCGGTGAATTCCGCCGGAACGGGAAGTTCGCGTTCCCCGCCGGGTGTGCGGTAGACAATGGCATGTCCGCCGTTGCGGCCGGGCTTGCAGAATGCGCCACCGACCTTGAAAATGCGGGTGCAGTGAATGTTCTCGCCGACGGATACAAATGTGTTGATTTTCATTGAGCGTCCTTTATTTGTTATGTGCAGTTGCATCGTTAAGAATGGCATTGTGGATGGCGGCGATATGGGCGGGGGTGGTGCCGCAGCATCCGCCGATAATGTTGGCTCCGGCCTTGAGAAGGGCGGGTACATGCGCGGCCATCTCGGCGGGTGATTCCGGGAAACTATCGGTCCCGTTCACATTCACGGGCATCCCCGCGTTGGCGTGAACCAGGATAGGGGTGGTTGGCGCGGCGGTCCGCAGTTCCGCGACAATCGCGGTCATCCGTTCGCTGCCGTTGCCGCAATTGGTTCCGATGATGTCGGCACCGGCCTCGATCAGCGGGGTGGCGATATCGGATGGAGCCGTCCCCATCATGGTGCGGTACCCGCCCTGGAGCGTGCGTTCGAATGTGAAGGTGCAGATGATTTCGAGCCCGGTGTTCTCCTTGACGGCCCTGACGGCGTAAATCGCCTCGTCGAGCGCGGCGAAGGTCTCGATGCAGCAGGCATCGGCCCCGCCGGATTCCAGTGCGACGGCCTGCTCGGCGAAGGCGTCGTAGAGCTCCGTCTCGGTGACATCGCCCATGAGCAGCAGCTTGCCGGTGGGCCCGATGGACGCGATGACATGGACACTGGGGCCGGCGGCTTCGCGTGAAAGCCGGGCGGCGGCCGCATTAATCTCGGCGACCCTTTTTTCCAGGCCGTAATGCTGAAGTTTGAAGCGGGTCCCCCCGAAGCTGTTGGATTCGACCATCTGGGCACCGGCCTTGATGTAAGCGGCGGCGATACTTCTGACGATGTCCGGATGATCCAGGTTCCACTGTTCGGGACAGGATCCGGGCTGCATGCCGTTCTTCTGCAGGAAAGTTCCCCAGGCTCCATCGGAGACAAGCGTCTCGCCCGCCTTGATACGTTCGGATATTTTTCTCATCATCGGGTCAGGATAAGGAGGATAGGGCGCAAAGGTCAAGCGCCATTCCTTGGATTCGGTGATTGCTTTTCACGGCCAGTACTGGTACTTGGTGAACCCTTCAGATGTGTGAACAACGAACCATTATTATCGGCGATGTGCATGGTTGTGCGCAGGAGCTGGCGGCTCTCTTGCGGGAGGCGGCGGTGAATCCGGCGCAGGATCGGGTCCTGTTCATTGGCGACCTGATCAACAAGGGCCCCAGTTCGAAGGGGGTCTGGGAATTATTCCGCTCGGTCAACGGCACCTCGATCATGGGAAATCATGAATTGAGCATGCTGAAGATCCTCGATGGGCAGGCCAATAAGCATGAGAAGTACACGGACGACCTGAGGCGGGATTTCGGAAGCGATCTGGATGCGTTTATCGCGGATGTGCGGCACTGGCCCCTATGGATCGAGGAGCCCGGGCTGATGATGGTTCATGCGGGGCTGGTCCCGGGGATTCACCCGAGCCAGACCGATCCATGGACGCTGGTGACGATCCGAACCTGGGACGGGATTGGCGCTGATCTGTTCAACGACAACCACCCGCCATGGTACGATTTCTACAGTCAGCGATCGCTGGTTGTCTTCGGTCACTGGGCCGCGCTGGGTGGCCTGAACCGGGAATGGGTTGTCGGTCTCGACACGGGGTGCGTCTATGGCGGGATGCTGTCCTGCCTGATTCTTCCGGAGCGGCGGTTCGTGCGGGTGAGCGCCCGCGCCGTCTATTGCCCCATCAGACGCTGAACCGCCCGGGAAGGAAGAAATTAAGGTTGCGGATCAGTTCTTCCTCGTTGAACGGCTTGATGATGTATCCGCAGGCTCCCATGTTGAACATGGTGTTGATCATCGTGCGTTCAATGTGACCGGTGACCAGCAGCACTTTGGTCGTGCGCGGAAGATTCGCGTTATTCATGAACCAGATTCCATCGTGTTTCGGCAATGCGTAATCCAGCAGCACGAGATCGTAATGGTTCGCCTTGAGCAATTCGACCGCGTCGGGTGCGGATGCGGAGCAATCCACATCAATATTCCGGGCCGTCAGGATCTGGCAGAGCGCCCCGCTTAAATCGTCATCGTCATCCAGGACCAGCACTTTCATCACGCGCCTCCTTGTTGCGAAGATCAATTCAAACCGCTGCAAACCGGAACCGTATCAGCCGCCTTACGCCCTCAGCTGGGGTAATTCTAGTCCGCCCGGATTCGAATGCAACATTTATCTACCGGTTGGCAATTCTGAAGTGTGTGCCCGGATGGGTGCCGGTGAAATGGAACTGCACAAAATGATATTGCACAGCATGTGAAATCTATGCTAAAAAGGCCGGCATGGTTGATAGGGTTCTGGCAGGTTAACGACGAATGGAGGTTTGTGATGGGACAGGTGACATTCAAAGGCAATGGGATTCAAACCGCTGGCAGCGTGCCGGCTGTCGGGAGCAAGGCTCCTGATTTTACACTGACGGGGACGAATCTTTCCGACGTGAATCTCTCGTCCTTCAAGGGGAGTAACGTGGTCCTGAATATCTTCCCGAGCATCGATACGCCGGTATGCGCGGCATCGGTCAAGCGTTTCAACCAGGAGGCTTCAACGCTGGCCGACACCGTTGTGCTTTGCGTCTCCGTGGATTTGCCGTTTGCCCATGGGCGATTCTGTGAGGCGGAAGGCATCAAGAATGTCCAGGCCGTGTCCGCGTTCCGGTCGCCGGGGTTCGGCGATGCCTACGGTGTCCGTATCATCGGGAGTGCGCTGGCCGGGCTGTTTGCCAGGGCGATTGTGATCATCGGCAAGGACGGATCGGTGAAATACACGCAGCTGGTTCCGGAAATCGCGCAGGATCCTGATTTCGCGGCGGCACTCAAGGCGCTGAAGGCATAGGGCGGTCAGTCGCCCCGCGGGGGCATGCCGTCGGAATCAGAGTTCGACGGTCATGCCTTCACGGGCCCAGAAAAGGCGCATGGGCGGCGTCGCGTTCCGGTAGAAGGGTTCGACCTGTTGCGCCAAGGTGTCAAAGAAATCGTCCGAATGTTCCGGATCATGGTGAAAGACGGCAAGCTGCTTGACACCCTGCTCGTGCGCGATCTTCAGGAGAAGGGGGACCGAGGTGTGACCCCATCCTTTCTTCAGGGCATATTCCGGTTCTGAATACTGGCCGTCGGCGATCAGCAGATCGGCGTTCTTGATGAATGCCCGGTACTCGGTCGCCAGTCTTCTTGTTTTTGACGTCGGATGGTTCGGCTCGAAAGCGGCGTTCAACTCGACATCGGTGGCATAAATCACGGTTTTTCCGCCGGCGCGGATACGGAAGCGGATGGACCCGCCGGGGTGCAGCACCTGTTCCTGGATTTCGATGTCAATATCGCCAATGGTGATGAATCGGTCCTCAAACTCGCGGATGCTGACATTGGCGGCCAGCTCCTTCATCTGCACGGGAAAGTAATTGATGTCCATCTGGCCGCGGAGGATCGATTCCAGGAACCGCTCCTTCTGGGAACTGCCGTAGATGATCAGGTCGATCTCGCGCATATAGGCGGGCTGGAAAAAAGGCAGTCCCTGGATATGGTCCCAGTGGGTGTGGCTGAGCAGGATATGCTGTGCGCGCGGCCCTTCCTCCTTGATCCGGGATGCCAGTTGGATCCCCAGCACGCGGATGCCGGTGCC
>CAZGBW010000065.1:7088-10302 GCA_964523995.1 uncultured Victivallales bacterium
GCCTTGAGCAGGGTCTTGTGCGCCTTGCAAGCCATATTGGTGAAGGGCGTGTGGTAGCAGCAGCGGCTGAAGTCGCCGACGGACCGTCCGGTCTGCTCTTTGTAGTGGCTCCAGGCATGCTGCAGGCTGTTGAGATAGACGCGGGTGGATGCCTTGCCTTCGACAATGGCCTCCTCCCGGTAGTTGGGCCGCCAGAAGTCCATGACATCCTCCGCGTGGATCCCGCAGGCGTCATCCAGCGCCAGGATGGCGGGGGCGGCGGTGATGAGCATGGCAACCGCGCCGCATCCCTGGGTGGGTTCGGCGGGGCTCCCGAGCTCGTAGCGGGCGATGTCCGAGGCCAGTACCAGTGCTTTGGAACCCGGATTGGCGGCGACCGACATGGCGGCCAGGCGCAGGGCCGGCGTGGCGCTGTAGCAGGCCTGCTTGAGCTCCACAACGCGGCATCGCGATGGTAAACCGAGCAGTCCGTGGACGAACATGCCTGCAGATTTGGACTGGTCAATGCCGCTTTCCGTGGCGAAAAGCACCAGGTTGATCCCTTCGGTTCCAACATCGTCGAGGATCGGTTTGGCGGCGGATGCCGCCATGGTGACCACGTCCTCGTCGGGCGGTGGAACCCCCATGATCTCCTGGCCTATGCCGACACTGTATTTGTTCCAGTCCGTCCCGCGCGCCTCGGCGAGCAGCTTGAGATCAAGACTGTACCGGGAGGTGTAGAAGCTGATCCGGTCTATTCCTGCTTTCATCTTACGAGTGCCCTTCCGGAGTGTCGTCGGTACCGTGTCCCTGCAGCAGAATCGAGCGGTTGCCGACAAGATCGGCAACGGTGGCGGTGCCCAGCAGGAACATGGCGGTCTGGAATTCCCGCTTCAGGCGCCCGATGTGCTGGAGAACCGCCTCGGCGGATATGGCGGCCGGCTCCAGGAACGGCCGGGCAATCCCGCAGAGGGAGGCCCCGAGAACCATGGCCTTGGCCATGTCCAGGCCGGTACGGATTCCACCCGACGCAATCAAGGTCACCTGCTCGCGAAGGGACGCAAGCCGGAGGAGCGCCTCGGGGGTTGGAATGCCCCAGTCCTGGAAGCACAGGCCCGGGGAATCGCCGCTGGCGTCGCGGGCATGCTCGATGCGGCTCCAGGAGGTGCCGCCTGCCCCGGCCACGTCAATATAGCGGACGCCGGCACCGATCAGAGCACGGGCGTCCTGAGGGCCGATGCCGGCGCCGACCTCCTTGACGATGACTGGAACCGCCAGCGTGTCGACAACCTCGCGGATGCGGGCAGCCAGGCCGCGGAAGCAGGTGTCACCACCCGGCTGGACGGCTTCCTGAAGGGGATTGAGGTGCAGGCAGAGCGCATCCATGCCGGTCTCGCCGACCAGCTGTGCGCATTGTCCAGCGGTGATCCCGCTGTTGAGCTGCACGGCGCCGATGTTTCCGAAAAGCAGCGTGGAGGGGGCGTGGTCCCGGAGCATGAAACTGTCCCGGGCCTGGGGATTCCCGATCATGACCCGCTGCGAACCCGTCCCCATCGCGATGCCGGCGGTTTCCGCGGCAATGGCCAGATTGCGGTTGATCCGGCGCAGTTCCTCGCCGCATCCTCCGGTCATGCAGGAGATCAGCAGCGGGAAGGAAAGCCTCTTGCCCATGAAGAGAACGCGGGTATCCACCTCGTCGAGGTCCATTTCCGGCAAGGCGCGATGGGTCAGGCGGATGGCGTCGAAGTAGAACTTGCGCCGATCGGCATCCGGATCGTGCCGGATGACGCGGAGATGCTCAAGCTTGCGATCGTTGACGGGGTTATGGCTCACGTCGGGCACGCTCCAGTCTGCGGTGGGCGTTCATCAGTTCGCCGGGGTTGGTGAGGGCCGCCATCAGGGAGAGTTCGCCGCAGAGCACGGCCGCGGCGGTGATCGCCGCCAGCCGGCGGGCATTGCTTCCGCAGGCGCGCGGGCTCCGGCAGCCCAGGTGGGTCAGGTTTTCCTCGGCAAACGGCAGGGATTTCCCGTTGCCGACCGTGCCGAGAATCAGGTTTGGCAACGTCACCGAGAACACCAGGTCGCCATCGCGCTCGTCGGCAAGCGTGAATGCCTGCGATCCTTCAATGATATTGGCTGCATCCTGGCCGGTGGCGAGGTAGACCGCCAGCAGGATATTGGCGACATGGGCGTTGGCGGAGCGGACACCGCCCGCCAGGGCGGTACCGAGCAGGTTCTTGCGCGTGTTGAGATCCGCCAGGGCCCGGGGGGTGGTTCGGAGCGTTTTACGGCAGATTTCCGCCGGCACACAAAGCTCGGCAACCGCATACTTGCCGCGGCCGAGAATCCCGTTGACGGCGGAGTTCTTCTTGTCCGTGCAGAAATTGGCGGAGAGGGATCCATACCGCAGTGACGGGAGAATTCCCAGAATGCGGTTCATGGCGGCCTCGGCGGCGGCGGTGACCATGTTATGGCCGGCGGCGTCGCCGGTCTGCATTTCAATGCGCAGGTAGATGAGGTTTCCGACGACCTGCCAGTGCAGGCCGGTAAACGAGCCGAAACGGGTGGTCCCGTTCACGGCCTCTGCAATGAGCGGTTTTTCCATTTCCATCCGTTGTACCGCAGCGACCGCCTCGGCGGCGGAGGGGGCCTCGAGGAGAATGGAACGGGCCATGACGTCGCGGGCGATGCTGACGCGGATCCCGTCCGTCGACATCGAGACGCGTGCACCGCGGGCCGTTGATGGCCAGAGAGGAGACTCGAAGGTCGCCATGGGCACGGACACCGTTTCCATGGTCCCGTCATAGACAAGTCTCAATGGACCCACCGATTGCATGGGGATGGCTGCAAAACGCGGTTCTTTCGAATTCATGGCGGTAAACTACACGTTTCGGTGTGCAAATGCAACGTTTGCAATCCGGTTGATTAGTGTTGATTTCAGCGGACGGTGCAGTTCAGAATGCATGCATTCGGGAGCAGGGTTTAGCGTGGCGGGTGCCGCCTCCGTTTCCCGGTCGGAAAACAGGCTTACAGGTGATAGAGATGACCAAACTCGGTTACGACGATACCCCGGTGATTCCAGGATCCACATTCCATGTACACGACGGCAACCGTCCGCAGCCGCGCGTGGTGAAGCCCGGCTGTTCCGCGGCGATGCCCCCCTCGGATGCAACGGTCCTTTTCGACGGAACGGGCTTTGAAGGGTGGCAGGGGCGCGATGGCGAGGTGAAGTGGA
>CAZGBW010000066.1:0-5908 GCA_964523995.1 uncultured Victivallales bacterium
CTCTCGCCGCTTTCGTTGCCGAGACCTGGCTCGGCGAGGGGGAATAAGGAATTTTCTCGTTATAGCCGCGCGTCAGGCCACGCGGAACAAAGCGGCGCCGGGTCGCCGCACTCCATATTCGATGTGGAGCATAGGAATCGGTGGACGATTACGGGCGACGATTACGCTGGACGATTGGTGCTGCGCTCTCCTCGTAATCCGTAATCGTCGCCCGTCGTCGTCCACCGAAAAAGAGCGTCAACGTTGTGTGCAAATGAAAGCAAAACCGCAAAATAACGAAACAACAAAAAGGCCCCATCTTTTTCAAGATGAGGCCCTTTCGCCACAAGTGTTCCACTCGTGTTACATCTGGATCATCGCCCGAGCCTCGGCCAGCGAATCGGTAATCCGTTTCCGGAAAACAAACGCCATGGAGAGCAGCGCGATTCCAAGCACCACATACGTTTCCGGCTCCGGCACCAGGAACGGATCATCATCCAGCGTGAAGTTATCCACGCCGTAAATCTGGCCACCACTGCCGGAAAGGTAGGACAGCTCCAAACCAATCCGGCTCACCGACGTGATATCCGACGCCCAAGCCCCATCATTGGGGAGAAATTCCGGATACTGGACCCAGGATCCGAACATATCGCTCGGACTGCTCGCATTGAAATTGGCACCGATGGTATTCCAGCCCGTTGCCAACTGCGCGGTCAGGTTGTAGAACCAGATGTCCCCACCGAGGCCAACGAAGTAAAGCTGCAGCGTGCTGGGCACTGTGGCGGAAGCCACATAAAAGTCAAAGTGGATGCCCCGGACACCAGTGCCCATTGCCGTGTAGTCACCCAGAAACGGGGCAGCCGCAATATTGATGTAGTCACGCGGAGCCGTATCCGGGGCACCGCCGGTGATTCGCAGTGTATCGCCCACGTTTGATGGCGTTCCATAACCCGCGCCGCCCAGCGTGGGGTCATCCTCGACGTTCCAGTTCGCTATGCTAGTGAACGTGTCCTGGACAATGGGCACAGCAACACCCGAGGTTGCAGCGATCAACAGTCCAACTCCAACTGCGCTCATCAATCTTGTTTTCATAATCTTCCTACTTTCACTTTTCCGTACACCGACGGATTTACTAAACTTATTTGAACTGTTTGACGCGATAGAACCGCAATCCGCCACTGCCGTCCTCTTCATCCGTCTTGGTCGTCCGACCCTTGACCGTTGCACGCACACGCTCGGCACCCGCCAGTGCCCGATACTGGCCACTGGGGCTATCCGAGACTTCCACGGCATACTCGCCCCCGGCAACCGATGTCCATGACACCTGGGACCGTCCTTCCGGCGACCGGCTCACCTCCACCATCAGGTCGCCCTCGTCCGAATCCGGATCCGACTGCGTGACCCAGATCTCCAGGTAATCGGCAATCCCGTTACCATCCGAATCCTGCGCACGCTGCGCGGCGGTCAATTCCCGCCTATCGCGCACGCCGAACCGGGCGAACAACCTCTCGCTCAGGACAGCGTCCGGCGTCTCGACCTCATTGTCCAGCAGCAAGCGGAAATGATCCACACTCGCTGTCTGGTCGATGGTTCCAACCTGCATCAGATCAAGTCCGATGGCCGCCACACCCCGCAGGGCGGCCTGCCAGGCGTCCGGATTCTGGTTGCCGCGCCCGTCGTACCAGCCAGAGCGCAGATCGAACGAGATATTGTTCGCCTGCCAGACATTCTCGGCCGCATTATACTTCAGCAGGGCGCTGTTATACCAAGGGCGCCCAGCAGCAGGAATCAGCACCACGATGGCGCGGGGAGGCTCGCTTCCGGTGAATTTCAGAGAGAACGCCAATCCTTGAGCTCCCGCTGCAACATAATCACCCGTGAACGGACCGTCGCTCGTCATCAATCGGGTCCTGATCTCGGCCATCGCGCCTGCCGGCGGCCCCGACGGGGAACGCAGGCTTCCGGGGAACGAGACGGTGATAAACTCGCCCGAATCGGTAACCACAGCCCCGCTCTGGGAAACACTGTCCACATCCGGAGGCAACGCGCTGACCGAAACACCCGCCTGGGCCGCAAGCCCGTTCACAGCCGCCAGCAGACCAAACGTCATGGCTCCCGCCAGACTGATCATCACTTTGTTGTGTGTATACGTTTTCATGTTTGATACCTCGCCTTTCTCTGTGCTCCTTTTACACATTACGATCACTGATACTGCACGGTCCATGTCTTCGCCACGCCTTTGTTATAGATCCAGACAACATCGCCGGGGGTCAACGTGATGGCCTGTCCACCAATGGTTGACCAGGCTGCGCCTGTCCAGTAGCCGCGGGTATACTGGCCATTGCTGCTGACCACAAAGATAACCGATCCCGCGGCCAGGTCCGTCGGGAAACCGGAATTACCGTTCGGATGGATACGCCTGGTGTTCCCGGAATCCCACAAGAACGCCGTCCAGCCAGCTGGCGCACCGCCAGTCGCATTGATAATGAGCGACGCCGGCCTTGCATTCTGGGCCGCCAGCGCTGCGGGTATCCATTCGGAATCATAGAGCGCAAACCGGTCCGCCACCGGAGTTGCGAACTGGAACCACACCGGTTGCCCCGGAACCAGCGTCAAGAGGCCTGGCGCGGTCGAGCCGCCAACTGCTGTCCACATGCCGTCGGACTCAAGTATATAGCGCTGCCATCCGTTTGTCGTGTACACGCGGACATAGTCGCCCGCCGAAAGACCTGCGGCCAGGTCGGCTCCGAGCTGCCCGCCAAGGTCGTTCTCTCCAGCACCATACGTCTTGTCCGACACGCGACTGGAATACCACTGGTTCGTGCTTGAGTAGGATACCGTACGCGGGGTGATCGTATCCGGGGAATCGGCGGTTACCAGCCCGGCACCCGCAAGCACCTTCACCGTATCCAGATACGTGATGCCGCCCACCTCGACATTGGTTATCGCCCCGCCGGTATACCCGCTCCTGAATGCCAGCGGCCCATTCGTATTTGCAAGCGCCAAATTCCCCGGATTCGCGGTTCCCTGCGAACGTAGGTAGATATTCCACTTCTTGCTGGCGAAATCGAGCTGCACCGCAAACCCGACCCAGTCGTTGGTGTCCAAGCCTGTCTTGACCACGACAAACGCGTTGTTGGAATAGGCCTTCAACTCCCCGCTCGTGTTCAGGAAGAACGCGGCCGCCGCATCGCTAATAGACGGTTGGGCGTCCGTATTCGTCGGGTACGTGCTCATGATCGAATCGCCAAGAAACCAGACATTGCTTTTACCCGCCGCACTCAGTGACAATGCTGCGCTTTCCGTCGTATACAGTGATTTCGTCGAGCCATCGTCCGGAGTCGTGGCGGGGTTTGTCGCTACTACGGAAGCCCCGCTGTAGGACCAGCCCGCGCCCGTGTATGGCGCGCCGTTGGTGCCACTTTCAAACCCATCCGTGAACGGAATAGGCTGCGGAGCCGCCGCCGCTGTCAGCGCGTAACCCGCCACGCCCATAATCATCACCGCTGCCTTTATCCTTTTCATGTTTCACCTCACCTGTGTTGTTGAACCACTTCTACCAACTCAACCCGTTTACGCATCCTCGAAAAGCCCTTTTGACCGCCTGAACTCTGTCTACCCTTCTCAACTCTGATTGCATTATCGCACAGAGGGGAAGCGGAAGTCAATAATTATTTTCCTAAGGGTTTCCCTTAGGGAGCTGAGAATCGTCAGTACGTCAGGATCTCCAGCCATTTTTTCCCTCCGCCGCTTAGCTCCCACCGCCCGCCACGCTCGACAACCAGCCGCAACCCGTTTCGCCCGAGCACCGCCGCGTCCGCCATCCGCACCACCGGAGCGGTGCGGCCACCCAGTAATCCGCGCTCCTCGTCCGTCGCCGGTCGCCCCCGCGATACGACCCCGCCCTCGGAAACGGTCAGGACGAGTTCCCCCACCGCCGGGCCCTCCCCCCGCCAGAGCGATGGATAGCGGACGAAATAGTCGAGCGGCCTGGCGGCGACGATCAGCAGCTCAAAGGCCGCCGGCAGGCCATCCAGCGTATCGAGCATGGAAAACAAACGCTCCGGCTCCGTCGTCCCGTATAGCGTCAGCGGATCAATCCCCGTCAGGTTCCATCCGTTGAATCCCGCATGACGGTTGTCCAGCTTCTGCGCCGCCGCCCAGGCGGCGAATCGCCGGTTGCGGATCATCCCGATCTCGAAATGCAGGTGCCCGCGCGCGACAGGCGTGATCGAGGAGGGCGTGTTGCCCATGACCCCGAGGACATCGCCGCATTGCACCCGTTCGCCAGCGCGGATCCGCTTCTCGACCGCGCTTAAATGGGCGTACAGGGTATAGATGGTGCCGACCGGATCGGCGTGCTCCAGCACAACATAAATCCCGTAGTTGGAATTGCCGCTGCTGCGGTTGGCATAGGCCACCGTGCCATCGGCCACGGCCAGGACCGGGTCCTGGGCGCGGCCACGACGGTCGCGACGCAGCGGCGCAATGTCAACGCCCTCGTGGAAGGCGGGTAGGATGCGCCCGCCCGCATTCTGCGTCCGCACGGAGCCATAGAGCGCCGACTCCGCCCGCCCCGAGGCCGTCGGCATGAACACGGCCGGATCCGCCGTGTTCATCAGGTTCGTCTGGGCCGTCGGGAAACCGATCCGCAGCGGCAGCACCACGGGAGCGGTAGGCAGGGCCTCCGGCGGAAGGCTGTCCGGGGGGGCTTCCAGCAGGGAAAGGTCGTCCTCATGAGCGCCCCGCTGGCGGTCCCGTCCAAACCACCAGAGGGCGAAGGCCACATCAAAGACGAGCAGCGCCGCCAGCCACCACCACCGGGGCCATGATCCCTGCCTGAACATCGGTCTCTCCCTATTCCTGAATGAAAAGGGAACCATACCGCACCGGCCTCTCCCGGACAACGCCTTTCTGTGCCGCCGCAAAAAAGATTCGACTCCCTCCGTCAAATCCGTAAAGTTCAACCCTAAACCGGAAAGGCGTATCTCATGGCGGAAAACAAGACCCAATGCATCGGCGTTCTCACCTCCGGCGGCGACTGCCCCGGCTTGAACGCGGCCATCCGCGGCGTGGCCAAGGCCGCGCTGCACAACGGTACCCGGGTGATCGGCATCCAGGACGGCTTCCGCGGCCTCGTGGAGAACCGCACCCTTCCGATCGAGGACAAGGACGTCAGCAACATCCTCACCCGTGGCGGCACCTTCCTCGGCTCCAGCCGCGACAAACCGCACAAGATGAACATGGGCGGCAAGATCATGGATATGACCGAGGTGGCGGTCGAGAACCTGAAACGCCTGCACATCGACTGCCTCGTCTGCCTCGGCGGCAACGGCACCCAGAGCAACGCCCTGCGCCTGCAGGAAAAGGGCGGCATCAACGTGCTCACCCTGCCGAAAACCATTGACAACGATGTCGCCGAGACGGATATCACCTTCGGCTTTGATTCCGCCATGGCCATCGCCACGGAGGCCATTGACCGCC
Organism: uncultured Victivallales bacterium; assembly: GCA_964523995.1. Taxonomy (GTDB): domain Bacteria; phylum Verrucomicrobiota; class Kiritimatiellia; order UBA8416; family UBA8416; genus UBA8416. Next base: position 5,464 of record CAZGBW010000066.1, read on the forward strand.
TGCATACCACCGCCACCAGCCATCACCGCGTGATCGTCTGCGAGATCATGGGCCACCAGGCCGGCTGGCTTGCACTCGGGGCCGGCATCGCCGGCGGGGCCGACGTGATCCTCATCCCGGAGATCCCGTACGATCTGGATATCGTGATCGCGCATATCATGAACCGCCGCCACCATAACAAGCGCTTTTCCATTATCGCGGTGGCGGAGGGCGCCGTCTCGAGACAGGAAAACGCCAATGGCCGGAAAAAGAAGGATCCGGCGGTGGTCAAGGAGCAGAATGGCATGGTGCTGATCCACGAGCCGAAGGCCAGCCAGCTGGCGCGCGAGATCCAGCAACGCTCGGGCATCGACGCCCGGGCCACCTCGCTGGGCCATATCCAGCGCGGCGGCACCCCCACCGCCGCCGACCGCCTGCTTTGCACCCGTCTCGGCACCAAGGCCGG
>CAZGBW010000066.1:6008-10236 GCA_964523995.1 uncultured Victivallales bacterium
GGTCGCCCAGGGAATGTCCGTAAGCAGGATCTGGCCCGCCTCCGGGATGCCGGCGGCAAATTGCTGGATCGGGCCATGATAGGGCGGATAGGCGGCCGCAGGCCCGCGGAGGACCCGCAGGCCCGCGGGCAGCATACACAGGAGGATGAGAACGGCGGTCAAGAGCGGCTTCATGCCGGTATCGAACGTCTCCTCCCGATCCAGGAAATCGGTGAAGGCGCTCATGCCGAACAGGACTACCAGCGGATAGAGCGCTATCCAGCCGCTGCCCGTTTCCACGCCTGGCGCCACCGGCAGCAGCGCCATGGTCGCCAGCATCAGGAGGGTGATGGTTTTCAGCGTCCGGCAGACGGATTGCTCGTAGCGATGGAAGAGCGCCACCAGGAAAAAGCAGAACATCACGCCGCCGCGGGCGAAGCCGGCACCGCCCGCCAGCGCCGTCACCCGCTCGGCAAAGCCCTGCCTCACGGCTGCCGCCGCGCGGTAGACGTTGAACACCGGCGCGCTGCTGCGCTCCAGGGAATCCGCCGGGAACAGCGGGGTTTCCCGCAGAACCGTATAGGGCAGCGCCCCGAGCGCGCCGATCCCTGCCGCCCGGTTGTGCATCACCCAGGGCAGGAGCGCCGACGCCAGCACCAGCAGGAACAGCGGCAGCATCAGCCAGCGGCGCCGTTGCAGCTCCACCCCCAGCAGCACCGCCACCCCGGCCGCCGCGACCAGCATCGCATGGTCTGCCAGGATCGCCGCCGCCGCGCACAATGCGCTCGCCGCCGTCAGCGCCGCCACCCCCCAGCCGCCTTCCGTCGCCGCCGCCCGCCGTACCGCCAGCACCGCCAGCAGCAGCGCCAGCGTGGCGGCCAGCGCGGCGGCTGGCGCCGGCAGCCCCGAGATGGCGGTGGAGAGCGTCAGGTCCGCCACCACATAGGACCCCGCCGCCAGCAACGCCGTGCGCGGGCCGAAGAGCACCCGGCCCGATAGCCAGACCACCAGCGTCGTCAGCAGGGTCAGCGCGATCCCGAGGGGCACGATGACACCGGTCTCGGCGTCGTTCAGGAAGCCGCCATCCTGCCGGGGGGCGTAGCGCGGCCGCGCCAGCCGGAGAAACACCGATTGAAGGGCAGGCAGCCCGGGGGCGGTCCAGAGAGCCGGCACCGGCGCATCCGGAGCCGTCCGGACAACCCCGCGCAACTGTAGATACCACAGGTCGAACGGCCGCACGCACCGCGTCACAAAGCCGCGCCCCTCCGCCAGATGACGCGCCACCTGGGCCGATTCCATGGCCGCCGGCTCGCGCAACCCCCGGAACTGCGCTAGGGCATAGCCCGCCGCGACGGCAACCGCCAGGAGCATGAAAAAAACGAACCGTAACACCGGCTCGCGGCGTGCCGCCCCTGAAATCGGATAATCCTCATCCTTGTCCCGTCCTCCAAAGCCCATGATGCCCCCCCTTCTCATGATTTCCCGACCTTGCTCACATAGTCCGCCATGTTGAACTTGCGCTCAAGGCCGCTGGCGGCCATGTAGCGGACGGTGCCGAACACGGGCCGCTCGCCCCAGGGCCGGTCGTGTTTCCCGAAGCACCAGGCCACGCCAGTGAAACCGTTGGCGTCGCGCCCGTCGAGTTCATAGCGGTTGTTGAGATACAGCAGCGTCTCGAAGGCGTCCTCCGGCGAGGGGGACCACGCGATCACCTTCTTGCCCCAGTACATGCGCATGTAGTTGTGCATCTTGCCGGTCAGGACCATTTCCCGTTGCGCCGCGTTCCAGTAGGGATCATGCGTCCGCGCCTGCTCGAACTGCGCGCGGCTATAGAGCGCCTCGCGCGGATCGTGGCGGTGCTTGTCGAGCGTCAGGCGGGCCCAGCCTGGCAGGGAGGCATAGGTGTCGTAACCGGGATTGTACTGCACAAGGTTCATGCTCAGCTCGCGGCGCACGATCAGCTCTTCCAGGAAGGACTCGACGGCCTCGGACGGCGCACCGGCGGCGCGCACCCGGAGGGCGATATCCAGCGGGGAGACCTGGCCGAAGTGCAGATAGGGGCTCATGTTGGAACAGAGCCCGCCGGACGGATCGTTGCGATCCGTGTGGTAGCGGGGCAGCATTTCGGCTATAAAGCGCCCGAGGGCGGCCTCGGCGGCCTGCTGTCCGCCCGTGAAGACGGGCGATGGCGGGACGGAGCGGTCGAGGGACAGAGCGGCGGTCGAGGGAATCGCGGCGGGCCCGGCGAACGCGGCGGGTACCGGCATCAGCGGGCTGACGGGAAGGACGGGGACCAGGTAGCGGTCCAGGAGCCTGTGGATCTTCGGACGGAGGGTGCGGGCGGCGTATTCCTCCTTGCCGGAGACCTGGCCGACGGGGACGATGACATCGGTTTCCACGGCCGTGAAGGGGCCGCGGATGCTGGAGGCAACCGCCTCGCGCCATTGCCGCTGGAGGCGCAGGTAGCCGACATCGCCGACCAGCAGGGCGGCCTCGGCGGCGAGACCGGCGATGACCGCGGGAGGATCCCCCCGGCGGACGGTGAAGGCGATGCCGCGCACCCGGAGGGCGGCGGCAACATCGGCCAGCCCCTGCAGCATGAAGGTGTAATGGCGGGCATTGGCCTCGGGAAAGGCATCGGTGAGGGCGACGGCGACGACAAGGGGAAGACGGCAGGCATTGGCCGCCGCGACGGCCCACTCGAGGGCATGGTTGAAACGGGTTCGCTGGGCCTGTTGCATCCAGTACAGCACATAGCGCCCGGGGACCGGGGCCCCCGCGCGATAAACCTGCAATCGGCTGTTGTCAATCATGCCGGACAGTGTAAGGTCTGCAGGGGTGGCACGGAAAGCGAAAAGCAACACAGGACGGAGATGCCCGATCAAACGGGGAGAAAACCATGAACCGGATTCTGCTTGAAGAGGACGAGATCGGCCAGGACGGCGTCGCCGAGCTGGACGGGCGGAGGGCGGCGCACATCGAGGGCGTCCTAGACTGCAACGCGGGCGATACGGTGCGGGTCGGCAGGATTGGCGGCCCGCGCGGCACCGCGCGGGTCGAATCCATCGGCGGCGGACGGGCGAGGCTGCGCTGCACCCTGGATATGCCGCCGCTGCCGCCATCGGGCATCTCGCTGCTGCTGGCCCTGCCGCGCCCCAAGGTCATGCACCGGCTCTGGGCACCGCTGGCGTCGCTGGGGGTCGCGAATATCGTGCTGACGAATGCCGCCAAGGTCGAGCGGCATTACTTCGACACGCACTGGCTGGATCCGGCCGTCTACCGCGCGCTGCTGATCGAGGGGTTGGAACAGAGCGGCGACACCAGCCTGCCAACCGTGCGCGTCTGCCGCCGCTTCAAGCCGTTCATCGAGGATGAATCGCCAGCGTTCTTCGGTGCCGCCCGGCGCATCGCCTGCCATCCCTGCGGCGCCCCACCCCTCGGGACGCGGCTGCCGCCCAGCGGCAGCTCGCTCGTTCTCGCCATCGGCCCGGAAGGCGGGTGGTCGGATTATGAGATTGATCTCATGCGGCAATATGGGTTTGAATGCGCGTCGTTCGGGGAACGGACGCTGCGCACGGATATCGCCGTGACAGCCATCCTGGGCGCCGCGCTGTCCGCTCGTGCGGCAGCGGATCATGCGGAAGGGCTTTGATATGGGCAGGAACAGGACACGGGAGCGGGAGGATGGGGCGGCAGGACCGCGCCGGACAGGCCAGAGCCGCCGGGAACGGACGGTGTCGTCCGGTGCCGGGAACGGGCGCGAGCTTCTCTACGGGCGGCAGCCGGTGCGGGAGATGCTGCGCGCGGGTCGCCGGCGGGTGGATACGCTTTACATCCAGAGCGGCGTCCGGGATTCGGCCGAGCTCGGCGAGATCGCGCGCCTGGCGGAGGAGAAGCGCGTGCGGGTGCAGACCGTGGATGCCCAGCAGCTGGAGACCATCGCCGGCGATGTGAACCATCAGGGCGTGGCGGCCGATGTATCCGCATTCCGGTATGTGTCGTACAAGAAGATGCTGTGCGACGCCGAGCAGGGGAAGGCACCGCTGTTCCTGTTCCTGGATCACCTCGAGGATCCGCAGAATGTCGGTTCGCTGCTGCGGACGGCGGAAGCGGCAGGCGTCAGCGGTGTGGTGATTCCGGAGCACCGGGCGGCAGGCGTGACCGCGGCGGTGGTTCGGGCGTCGGCAGGAGCGGCAGAGCACCTGTCCGTGGCGCAGGTTCCGAACCTGGTGCGCTGCATGAAGCTGCT
>CAZGBW010000067.1:0-10191 GCA_964523995.1 uncultured Victivallales bacterium
ATCCCGTCCCCCGCCAGCACCGCCACCTTGTACCTGTCCATCATTCCCTTTCCATGCGTTCATCCATATCATGAAACCCCGTGCATTCTGGATGATTTGACACCCTTACACAAGCATAACCCGATGCTCCGGAATATTTTCCAACGCTCTCATTTTTCTAACATTGAATGTGCATCCTGAATACGATATGTTTAAAGGCGCATTTTTTCAGCGTATCCATCATTAAGGAATCCTGCATGTACATTTGGCTCTCTTTTCTTGTTGTAACCATGCTTCTGCTTTCCGCCTGCCTCGCCTGCTTCTTCGACAACCGGCGGCTGCGTTTACCATCCTTTTCACAGCCGATCTCCTTCCTGATTCCCTGTTATAACGACGGAAGCACCGTTGCCAGCACCATCCAGAGCATTCTCGCGATCCGCGACCCCTCCACCATCGAGATCATGGTGGCCGACGACGCCAGCACCGACCATTCGGCCGCCATCCTGGACGGGCTGCGCAACCAGTACCCGATCCAGGTCGTGCACAACCCCGTCAATCTCGGCAAGGCGGAGACCCTGAACCGCCTCGCCAAACGGGCACGCCACGATCTGATCGTATTCGTGGATGCCGACACCTGCCTGAATCGGAATGCCTTGAACGACATGACCACGCGCCTGGCGCACGATCCGAACCTCGGTGCCGTCAGCTGTCCCTACCGTCCCGCAAACCGCGGCTGGCTACCCCGCCTGCAGTCCATTGACTACAGCATGATCTCCGTCCTGCAGGGGGCCTACAATTACATCTCCGGACTTGCCCTGTGGGGCGGATGCATCGCGGTCCGTAAAAACGCGTTCGAGCAGGTGGGCGGGTTCTCGCTCTCCGCCATCACCGAGGATGTCAATCTCGCCTATATGCTGAACCGGACCGGGTGGAGAGTCGAGCAGAGCATGATCCCGGTTGAAAGCCATGTCCCGGACACCTGCCGGGGCTGGATCAAGCAGAAGATCCGCTGGACGGCCGGTGGTTTCCAGTGCCTGATCCGCTATCCCTCGGTCTGGATGCGCCATCCGCTCCAGGTCATGCTGATTCTCCTCTACTCGATCCTCTCCCTGAACGCGGCGTTCACCTTTGTCCGCCATACCCTGCTTCTGGACCGGGCCTTCGATCTCGTCACACCGCTCGTGAATATCATGCCGACGAGCCAGCTAGTCCGCATGATCGAGCAGATCTACGGCGCCACCATGCTGGGCAGCCTGCAGTTGATGTTCTGCTTCACGCTGCTTTCAGCCGTCTATGTGGTTCCGCTGATTTCCAAGTGGCGCGACAGCACGCTGCTGCTGCTGATCATCCCGTTCTCACTCGCCTACTTCCCCTTCTACACCCTGCTGTCCTTGGCCGGGCTGATCTACCTGATCAGCAACACCCGCCGCATCGAGCGGACCCTGCGCGCCTGGTGAGCGAGCCCTTGGCCCCCGGAGGGATGTCCCGCGATCCGCCAGCCCGTCCGGCGGCCCGGACAAGGACACCATCCGGTCTTCAGGCCATTCATCGGGAGTATTCAGCCATTGGCATCCCCCATCATGTCGTTGTCGTGCCAGCATGAATTCCGGCTTCCCGCGCGCCATCAAGGGCTTCCCGGACCTTGGCGGCAAGTTCATCCACGGAAAACGGTTTCTGTATGAAGTGTACGCCTTCCTCCAGCACGCCATGATGGGTGATGACATCGGCCGTGTAGCCGGACATGAACAGGCACCCGATCTGCGGGTACAGGGATATCAGATTCCTGGCGAGCTCGCGACCATTCATTTCCGGCATGATGACATCGGTCACCAGAAGGTGGATATGCCCGGCATATTCCCGTCCGATACGCATGGCATCTTCCGGGGTACCGGCAGTCAGCACGGTGTAATGCTGGCGCTCGAGCATTGCCCGTGTCATTTTCAAGATCGCCGGCTCGTCTTCCACCAGCAGGATGGTTTCGCCGCCGGTCTCGACACGCTTGACGGCGTCCATCTTCGATCCTTGTTCCGTCCTGTCCAGGTGCAGGGGCAGGTATATCGTAACCGTGGCACCATGGCCAGGCTCGCTGTTGACGTTGATATAGCCATGGTTCTGCTTGACAATACCATAGACCGTGGCAAGTCCGAGCCCCGTGCCCTTGCCGATTTCCTTGGTGGTGAAGAAAGGCTCAAACAAATGCGAGAGGGTTTCGGTATCCATGCCACATCCATCGTCGCTTACCACCAGCGCCACATAGGTGCCGATGGCAAACCCCGCATGCGATGCGCAGAACGCCGCGTCAAGGGTTGCAATCGTCGTCGAGATGATGATGTTCCCGGTATTCCGAATGGCATCACGGGCATTGACACAAAGATTGGCGAGAATCTGGTTGATCTGCGAGGGATCCATCCGGACCGGTGCCACGTCGCGTCCCGGCTTCCAGACCAGGGCGATATCCTCGCCGATGAGCCGCTGCAGCATCTTCAGCATCTCCTCCACGGTCTTGTTCAAATCGAGCACACGGGGAGCTACGGCCTGCTTGCGGGCAAATGCCAGGAGTTGCCGCGTGAGATCGGCAGACCGCCTGGCGGCATTCCGGATTTCATGCAGGCTGGTGAAGAGGGGCTCCGTCGGATCAACCCCGTCCAGGGCCATTTCCGTCTGGCCAAGGATCACGCTGATCATGTTGTTGAAGTCATGGGCTACGCCACCCGCAAGGCGACCGATGGATTCCATTTTCTGCGCCTGTAGAAACTGGGCCTCCAGCCGCTTGCGTTCGGTAATATCGCGAGTGACCAGCATGACATGGGGGGTAGCGTGATCATGGCGAATACAGGTGAGCTGGGTTTCATACCAGGCAACGGTGCCGTTGGGGCCACGGGCCGTGATCTCATAGCGCGCCGGCTCGCCGGTCTCGAATACCCGCCCGATCACCTCACGGACCATGGACTGATGCTCGGGCTGGACATAGGCAACGACATCCGAGCTGATCGCCTCCTGGACGGAAAGCCCGGCTGGAGGATGATTGATCGTGATTATGCGGCAGGACCGGTCAACCGTGAGAATGATGTCGGTGGTGTTCTCGACCACCGTGCGATACTTCTCCTCGCTGCTTTTCAGTTCTTGTTCCGTGCGTACACGGTCGGAAATATCGAGCATCGTGGTCAGGATATATCCGCGGTCCTGGATGACAATTTTCTCGCCATAGAACAGTCCGACCCGGCGTAAACCGTCTTTACGCCGGATTTGCATCTCAAGATTGGCGATGGTCTTCCCATCCAGTAACTGGTCCCGCATGCGGGTCTGCTGTTCCGGGTCCCCAAGCAATCCAAGTTCAGTGGACGTCCGTCCGATCACCTCGTCCAGCGCATAGCCGCTCACGACCAGGAACGCATCGTTGGCTTCAACAATCCGCTGATCAGAAATGGACGTGAGTGCCATCGGCGATGGGTTGTGCCTGAACAGGGACTGGAAGTTGCGCTCGCTTGCGCGCCAAGCCGCCTGATTGACGAGGATCCGTCGACGGGACTGCGCCAGCGCGATACTCCCGGCCATCAGTAGCAAGCCCGCCAGCGTCAAGCCTGCGGGCCAGACCGCCTTGGAAATGACGATCCCCCTCCATGTGTGTGCATCCACATCCATTCCCAGCACGGCAAGCAGACGGCCATCGTGCGGGTTGCGGATCGGGACCGATGCCGAGACCCATGTGCCCCATTGATCGGTTGACGGGCCTTCGGTCGCCTCGATACCCGACCGGAAAACGTGGCGAAATTCATCCGAGGCACCCTCGAACATCTGCCCGGGAGGGGAGTAATCCTTGGAATCAGGAGACTCGCTATCCACGAAAAAGAAGAGCGTGGCATCCGCCTGCGCCGAACCCGGTTTCAAGGCGGATGCCGTTCGCTGGGCTGGCCGCCGACCCATGAGGTAAACGAAGCGGAATTGAGAATTGGCGGTGCGGATCCGGGTTAGCTGCTCCTTGATCATCCGGTATTCGGGTTTGCCGATATCGGTCGCGTCGCCGGAAAGCCCCATGATTCGCGAAGGCTCCAAGGTACTGGCCGCCAGGAGTGCATGATGAAGGAGTGCCTCCCGCAGCTCGCGGTCGGTCTTCGAAACCATCCATCGAACCGCCAGCGTCCCGGCTGCCAGCAGTGCAACGGCAAGCAGGATCCATGATCGAATCGCCCGGCCGGTCTTTACTCCCGACAGCGTGTCGCTCATGGCATTCCGTATCCTTCGGGCATATTGACCTCATTCTCCAGCCGAACGGTGTTATCGAGGTGACGACTGTTTTCCTGAGCCTCTTCTCGTGATAGACACAGGATAGAGAGCTATTCTCGGGGAGTCAAGGCGTCATGCTGGTCATTGCCGCCCGGCGCAACATGGAGATTCAATGGGGTCATGATGCGTTCCCTTGTGTTGCGTGTTCCTGCAGTTAGAAATCATTCAACAGGTTGTAGTATTGCTCGATCACCTCAACGGATTTCAGGGTTGCGCGGAAGAAGAACCAACTGAGGGCAAGAATGCCTATTGTCAATCCAATCTTCCAGGCTCGGGATGTCTGGGGGCGCCACCAAATCAGAGGCAAGGCCAAGGGTCCAGCACAACCGATGGCAATGACAATAAACGACGTGCGGAAATACCATGGACATTTACTTCCATCCACGGATTGCCGGTTGCCATTCCCCTGGAGGAATTCACCACAGTGCTTGCATTTTATGGCTTCATTTTGAATATCTTCGGCACAGAATGGGCACTTCTTCATCCATTGTCCTTCTGCGAAGCACACCTGCCGCCATGCTTTTTCGCTGCTTGTCAATCCGGGTATGATAACAACACCGATCATGATGCCAACCTGCTCAATTTGCAACTCATTTACAAGAAGTCAGGGCGCTCTGTTTTTTGCAATAGAACAGTTGACATCTTGCGCTCCGCGCTGTTTAATGATAAACGGTTTTCAATAAGAAGCCGTGTGTTGTTTCGAGCCTGTGGCCGTTCTGATCGGGGTCAGCCTGGACGCGGATGCCGTGAAAGCGCAAGCGGATTGTCTACGTGGCGAGGCGACGGCACGCTGCACCGTCGCCGAGGGGGTAATGAAGTGAAATGGAATTTTCATCAGACGTACACGCAATTGCCGTCATCGCTTTTTTCGCATGTCGCACCCACAAAGGTTCCGCAGCCTGCGCCTGCAATGCTGAATACCAAATTGGCTGATGAATTGGGCCTGGATACCGAGCTATTATCGTCACCGCAAGGGGTCGCCGAGCTTGCCGGGTGTCAGATCCCGCAGGGGGCCGATCCCATTGCGCAAGCGTACGCCGGTCACCAGTTCGGCTCCTTCACGATGCTGGGAGATGGCCGCGCCATTGTTCTTGGCGAGCATCTGGATCCTGCCAGGCGCCGTTGGGATGTTCAACAAACGCCATTTTCCCGAACTGCAGGATTCCGCAACCCCTTATCTGGATTTTCTGGAAGCGGTCATGGCGCGCCAGATCGCATTGATAACGGCATGGATGAATGTCGGGTTTATTCATGGTGTGATGAATACCGACAACATGGCGCTATCGGGTGAAACCATTGACTATGGACCTTGCGCCTTCATGGATTCGTATGATCCGGCAACGGTATTCAGCTCGATCGATACTTGCGGCCGTTATGCCTTTGGCAACCAACCGGCGATTGCCTTATGGAATCTATCGCGCTTTGCCGAGACGCTCCTCCCGCTCATTCATCCGGAGCGTCCAAAAGCAATTGAAAAAGCCGAGAATGTGCTGGAACGCTTTGAACCGCTATTCGAAAATCAGTGGAGCCAGGAATGGCGCCGGAAACTCGGTTTAGGCAATCAGGAAGAAGGCGACGCGGCGCTTGTGGATGGACTGCTGGCATGGATGAAGAAGAACCGCGCGGACACCATCAACACCCTCCGGGCACTGATGGATGCACGCGAGACACCGGGCGCGTATTTTGGACAGGATCCAACTTTGTTAGCATGGTGGCATTCGTGGGAGGCGCGTCGCAAAAGGCAGCCCCAGTCGGACGCGGAATCGTTGTCCATGATGCAGCGGGCCACGCCATCGGTGATTCCGCGGAATCACCGTGTCGAAGAAGCGCTCAAAGCGGCAAACGATGAGCAGGACTACAAACCGTTGCAGGGCTTGATGGATGCTTTGCAGGACCCCTATAATCATCGGCGTGTGCGCCCGGACTATCAAGCGCCAGCACCTACCGGGGGGACTCCCTATTGCACGTTCTGCGGAACGTAGCATCGCAGAAATCGGCACTAATATTATTGACAATGAATTATCAATAACGGATGCTGGTTGCCCCCGGACAGAATAAATGCAATCGCGGAAAGGTGTTGATATGAAGTGGTATCGTCCCATCATGATGGTGTTGTCGGCGATGACCATGAGCGAGCTTGCTCAGGCGGCAACGGATGTGCTCTGCACAACCTTTCCGATCTATCAGATTACCCGTAATGTGGTGCAGGGGCGTGATGGGGTGAACGTTGAGCGGATGCTGCCGGCCTCGCTGGGCTGTCCGCATCACTACTCGCTGACACCGCAGGACATGCGCAAACTGGCGAGCGCGGAGGTGCTGGTGATCAACGGCCTCGGCTTGGAGGATTTCCTCGGTGCCCCGGTGATGCAGGCGAATCCACAACTGCGCGTCGTGGATAGCTCAAAAGGGATCGAGGACCTCCTGCAATTCGCGCAGGAACCGGACGAGGGTCACGATCACGGGGAGGCATGCGACCATGAACACCATCAACAGGCTGCCAACCCGCACCTCTTCGCCAGCCCGCGCATGGCGGCATTGCTGGCAGGGAATATCGCGGCGGGGCTCTCGAAGGCTGACCCCGAGGGGGCTGGCATTTACTGCAAGAACGCGACGGTCTATACCGCCGCCATGAACGCGTTGGCCGACGAGATGGCGGCGGCGGTCAAGACACTCAGGAACAACCGGATCATCCAGCCGCATGGAATATTCGATTATCTGGCGCGCGATATCGGTCTGGAGATCGTGGCCGTCACCCAGCCGCATGGACAGGAGCCTTCTGCTGCCGAGATGCTGAATCTGGTTGAAACGATTCGGGCGAAGAAGGCCGGAGTCATCTTCACCGAGCCGCAGTATTCGCCCAAGGTCGGTCAGACACTGGCCAGGGAAGCTGGCATTTCCACCGCCGTGCTCGATCCGGTGGCCTCGGGGCCGGACAACGCACCGCTCAACCATTACCAACAGGTCATGCGCAAGAATGCCAAGACAATCCAAGTCACGTTGGGAGTTAATGAATAATGCTCAGCCAGTAACCGACGTCCCAGTGGCGGTGGCCTTCGAGGACGTCTCGGTCCGTATCAACGGCGTCTCAATCCTCGAAGGGGTCACGGCAGCGGCCCCGAAAGGCGGATGTACCGCCGTGGTCGGTCCCAATGGGGCTGGCAAGACGACCCTTCTGATGGCACTGCTGCGTCAGTTGCCATTCAAGGGAAACATTCGGTTTGGTCATGACGGGCTGGGAACGTGTCCGCGTCTCGGGTATGTGCCGCAGCGACTGCAGTTCGACCGAGGACTGCCCATGACGGTCCTCGATTTTCTCGTCATGGGTCTTCAGCGGCGACCCCTGTGGCTGGGCACGAAGCGGGCGCATCGGGAGCGGGCGCAAGGCCTGCTGGCGGATGTGCGGGGTGAGACGCTGGCGCGTCGTATGCTGGGAGTGCTCTCGGGCGGGGAACTCCAGCGGGTGCTGCTGGCCCTGGCGCTTGCGCAGGACCCCGACCTGCTCGTGCTCGACGAGCCCGCCTCCGGTGTGGATGTGCGGGGAGGTCAACTCTTTTGCGAACTGCTCGAACGCCTGCGCCGCGAACGGGGTTTCACGCAACTGATGGTCAGCCATGATCTGGCGACCGTGACCCACCACGCCACGCACGTCATTCTACTCAACCGCTACGTGATTGCCGAAGGGCTGCCGCACGAGGTCCTGACCCAGGATCACCTTGCCGCCGTTTTCGGCATGCACATGGGCCTCGCGGATGCGCGGGCCCTGCCGACAGGGAAAACGGACTGTTCCTGCGCCAAGTGCAAGGAGGACGGCCATGATTGAACTGGCATCGCTGTACGCATGGTTTGGCCGGCTTCTGCCGTGGGAATGCATGCAGGCGCATTTCATGCAGCAGGCGCTCCTGGGACTCCTCCTGATTGCGCCCATGACCGCCGCCATGGGCGTGCAGCTGATCAATTTCCGCATGGCGTTTTATGCCGATGCGATCAGTCACTCGGCCTTTGCGGGGGTGGCGCTCGGGCTGATCTTTGCGGTCAGCCCGCAATGGACCATGCCGCTCTTCGGTCTGTTTGTGGGACTCGGCATCACGGCCATGCAGCGGCGCAGTACGCTTTCGACGGATGCCGTGATCGGCGTTGTGTTTGCGGGCGTCATGGCGTTCGGACTGGCCATCGTCAGCCGCGACGCGAGCGTCGCCCGCGATCTCCAGCGGTTTCTCTATGGCGACATCCTGACCATTGGCGATGCCGGTATCTTCTCGCTGGCGGCTCTATTTGTGGCGGTCATGGGCTTTCAGGCATGGGGATACAACCGGCTGCTCTATGTCGGGATGAATCCCGTCGTGGCGCAGGCGCACGGCGTCCGCGTGGCAGGCTACCAGTTCGCCTTTTCCGGACTGGTGGCGCTGGTGGTCATGCTGTCCATCTGGGCCGTGGGCGTGCTGCTGGTCACGGCGCTGCTGATTGTTCCGGCGGCAGCGGCCCGGAACCTGGCCCGCTCGGCCGGGGCCATGTTCTGGTGGGCGATCCTGATCAGCACCACATCCGCCGTGTCCGGTCTCCTGATCTCGGCCCAGGACTGGGCCCGCACGGCCACCGGCCCGACCGTGGTCCTGTGCGGCTTTGCCTGGTTCCTGGCCAGCCAGGTCGTGGCGATATCCCGGCGGCGGACTCCACGATGCTGAATATCTCCACGCTTCATCGCGAGGAGCCTGCCCTGCCATTACCGGAGCCGTGCGCCGTGGAGCCGCCCGGTTTTCGGATTGACAATCCCCGCCAATCTTATACGATGTCCCGCAACATTAGGCCTGTTATTAACAATTCTACCATCAATACCCGGAGAAGACCCCTATGCCCATCCAACTTCGCGATAATTGCAAAACCGCCCTCCTGACCCCCACCAGCATGGGCGTCCGACTGACTCCCGCCAACGGGCAGCCGATGCACTGCGCCACGCAGTTGAACATCCAGGTGACCAGCGCGGAGTCGAATGTGGCCACGGTCTCGTCCTGTCTCGGTCTGCCAGTCAAAGTGCTCACCGCCTTCGTCAAGGGAAGCCCGATCTCCACGATGATCAAGGATAACCTCGCCTCAAGGCACATGTCCTTCGAGGGTCCGGAACGCGACCAGGGCGGCCCCTGGGGGTACCGTCACCAGTTCAATCTGGCGGACAGCGGCTGTGGATCGCGCGGTCCGCGCGTGCACAATGACCGTGCCGGCGAGGTCGGGCGGACACTCAGCGTCAAGGACTTCGATCTCGAACGCCTCTTCGACCGCGAAGGCGTCCAGATTGTCCATCTTTCCGGGCTGATCGCCGCGCTGTCTCCCGAGACCGCCAGCTTCTGCCTGGATATCGCCCGCACCGCCCGCCGCTACGGTACACGCATCTCCTTCGATCTGAACCACCGGGCATCCTTCTGGAAGGGACGCCAGGCGGAACTGGAACGTGTCTTCGCCGAAATCGCCTCGCTTTCGGATATCCTGGTCGGCAACGAGGAGGATTTCCAGCTTTGCCTGAAAATGCAGGGACCGGAAGCCGGCGGAAAGGACATCGCGGCAAAGATCGAATCGTTCAAGGGCATGATCACCAACGTCCGCAAGACCTATTCGAATGCCTCCGTCTTCGCGACCACCCTGCGCGAGGTCGTCAACGCGAACATCCATAGCTGGGGGGCGCTGATGCTCGAAGGCGATAACTGGTATTCGGCGGAGCCGCGTGAAATCGGGGTTCTTGACCGCATCGGCGGCGGCGATGGTTTTGTCGGGGGCATGCTCTACGGCATCCTTCGCCAGTGGGAACCGGAGAAGTGGCTGCAGTTCGGCTGGGCTTCGGGCGCACTGGCCACCACGCTGATGACCGACTACGCGCAGCCTGCGGATGAGGACCAGGTCTGGAGCATCTGGAAGGGCAACGCCCGCGTCCAGCGCTGA
>CAZGBW010000068.1:0-6139 GCA_964523995.1 uncultured Victivallales bacterium
GGGCTGAGGGCGGCGATCGGGGATTGCGCTGGCTACGTGGATGCGGACGGATCCACGCCGCCTTCCGCCTTTCTAGACCTTGCGGAGCGGGCGGGTGCAGGCTGCCCGGTGGTGATTGCCTCTCGCTGGTGCCGTGGTTCCGTGGTTTTCCCTCCGCAGCCGCCGATCCGTCGGTTGGCCTCCCGTGTCTTTAATCTGGTGACGCGGTGCCTGTTCGGGCTTAAGCTGCACGACACCCAGTGTGGAGCCAAGGTGTTCCACCGGAGCGCACTGGACCGGATCCTGAGTCGGCCCGGCATCATCACGCGATGGGCGTTCGATGTGGATCTCCTGTACCAGATCCGGCGTGAAGGCCTGGACATACAGGAAGTGCCCACCGTATGGAGCGATGTGGAGGGATCGAAGCTCACGGTGACGGAGACATCGCTGGAAATGCTGGCGGCACTGGCGCGACTGCGGCTGATGTACTCTCCGCTGCGCTGGATTGTGGGACTCTATGATCGTTACCTGGTCAGCGGTAAAACAACCGATGAGTCGCTTCGCCAAAGCTTGCTTTTCGGGGTCGGCGGACAGGTGTCAAACGTCTTCAATCTGGCATTCCAGGTCCTGGCGGCGCACTTTCTCCTGCGGTGGGGTGGGGGCGGCGCCGGGGCGTACGGCGATATGGCGGCGGCTCTGGGTGTCGCGGCATTTCTGGGCACCGCGATTAGCGGTTCCGCTGGCAGTGCCCCGTTGGAGACGGGCACCGGTGCGGTCGCAGACCGTGGCGGCGTGCGGATGGGTCCTTGGTCGGTTATCCTGCCGTTGGGGGTCCTGCTTCTGCCATCGCTGTTGTATGTGGAGCGGATCGCCTCCGCCCTGCACATGGAGAGTGTTTGGGCGGTTTACCTCGCGTTGGCGCTGGGGATTGTGCATGTGCATTTCTCGCTCGACACGGCAACGCTGATGTCTTTTCGGAACGGGCGCAGTGTGGCACTGCTGAATGTGCTGCACAGCATGCTGCGGTTGACAGCGGCAGGAGTGTTCCTGGGGGCTGGATTCGGCATCGAGGGGGTTCTGGGGGGTGCGCTGGTGGGCGCGGCGGCGGGAGGGGCGGGAGCGGCCCTGCTCGTTGCACGAACGCGGGTGACGCGCCGGCTGTCGGCCGGTGGGCAGTGCGGGTTGCATGTCCTGCCGATGGCGGGGTTCGCGCTTCTGGGCGGAGCCGATGTGTTGCTGGTCAAGATGCGGTTCACCCCGGATACGGCGGGTGAATATGCGCTGGCCTCGATGATGGCGAGGATGGTGTTCTTCCTGCCCATGCCGCTGGCGGCCGCCGCGTTCTCCCGTGCCGTTGGCGCATCCTCCCCGGCCGTCCGTCGGCGTGAACTGGCGACGATCCTGTTCTGCGTCCTGATTCCCGCCGTCCTGATCGTTGCCGGTGCCGATGGAATCGCGCGTGTGATGACGGGTGGGGCTCCTGGTGCGACGGTATCGCTTCTTCGTTCGCTGACCGCCGCCTATATCCCGCTTCCGCTGCTATCCCTGCTACTCCATTACGGACTGTCGCGCCAGCGTTTTGCTGCCATGGCGCTGATCATGGCGAGCAGTGGCGGGGCATTTGTCCTGGCCGTCCTGCTGCCAGCCGCCATTTCCCGCGACGGGGTGGTCCTTGCTCTCGGCACGGTGAATGTGCTGTGCCTCGCCGCCCTGATGCTCGTCTTCCGTCAGCGGGGGAGCTGACCGGACGGATTACGGAAGGGAGTCACTTGTTTCGTGAACGTGCTGGTTTACAATCAGATTGATACGGGTAAAGTCAAGCCGCAGTTCG
Organism: uncultured Victivallales bacterium; assembly: GCA_964523995.1. GTDB lineage: Bacteria > Verrucomicrobiota > Kiritimatiellia > UBA8416 > UBA8416 > UBA8416. The sequence continues at coordinate 1,811 of CAZGBW010000068.1, forward strand.
AACGGGTGTCCCGCCAGCTTGCCGAAGGCAACTTCCGCGCGGCGGATGTGCGCAAGATGCAGAACACCGGTTTCTACCGGGCAAAGCTCAATGATGCGGACCGGCTGCTTTTCAAGATCGGCGGATATCAGGGGCAGCGTGTGATCCTGCTGCTTGAGGTTATCCTCAACCATGCCTATGACCATTCCCGCTTCCTGCGGGGCGCTTCCGTGGACGAGTCGCAGTTTGTGCCGCTGGACAGTCCGGAAGCGGTTTCGAAAGACAGCGATGAACCGTTGGTCTACGTCAACCGCGATATTCCCCGTTTTCATGTATTGGACCGGATTATCAGCTTTGATGATCACCAGATGGATGCCTTCTCGCAACGGTTGCCGCTGATCCTGATCGGCTCCGCCGGCAGCGGGAAAACCGTGCTGGTGATGGAAAAGCTGAAGGAAACGCGCGGCGATGTGCTGTATGTCACCCGCTCGCCCCATCTGGCCGAGCATGCGCGCCGGCTGTATTATGCGCTGAATTACGAGAATGACGGGCAGCAGATCACATTCGCCTCGTTTCACGAGTTTCTGGAAATGATACGGATTCCCGAAGGGCGCCCGGTGGATTTCAAGATGTTTTCCGCATGGTACGCCCGGCACCGCGCGCAGTATCCGTTCCGTAACCCGCATATGCTTTTCGAGGAGTTCGGCGGTGTGCTGACCGGTGCCACGCTCGACGGCCCCTGCATGAGCCGCGATGCCTACCTGGAGCTGGGGGTGCGCCGTTCCATCTTCGAGGCGTCCGAGCGACCTCTGGTTTATGATCTTTTCGAGAAATATGTCGCGGCCCTGCCGAAGGAAGGCCGCTACGAGCCGAATATCCTTTCCTGGGAGTACCGGTCGCTTTGCCGACCGGCATACGATTTTGTGGCGGTGGACGAGATCCAGGATCTGACCAATGCGCAGATGGCACTCATCCTGAAGGCGCTCCGGCAGGAAGACCAGTTCATCCTATGCGGTGATTCGAATCAGATTGTGCATCCGAACTTCTTTTCCTGGACCGGTCTGAAAGCGATGTTTTACAACCGCAGTGCGGAGCGGGCGGTCGAGGTATTCCGTGTGCTGAATCAAAATTACCGGAATGCGGCACCGGTCGTGGAAATCGCCAACCGCCTGCTGCGGCTGAAGGTGGCCCGTTTCGGCTCGATTGACCGGGAAAGCAATTATCTGGTCAAGAGCGTATCGCCGCGCGACGGCGACGTGGAGCTGGTGGCGGACAAAGAGGCTTCCAATTACGGGTTGAATGAGAAAACCCGGCGATCCGTGCGGTATGCCGTGCTGACGCTGCGCGAAGAGGACAAGGCGGCAGCCCGTCGCCATTTCGAGACGCCGCTGGTCTTCTCCATCCAGGAGGCGAAAGGGCTGGAGTACGATAACATCATCCTTTTCAATTTCGTATCGGGCTGCCGGCGCGAGTTCGAGGATATCGCGCAGGGGGTTGATCCGCAGGCGCTACAGGGGGAACTGGATTACGCCCGTGCAAAGGACAAGACCGACAAATCGCTGGAAGTCTATAAGTTCTATGTCAATGCCCTGTATGTCGGCCTGACACGCGCGATTACCCGCGTGATCTGGATTGAAGGCGATATCCGGCATCGGCTGTTTCAACTGCTTGCACTGGCCCCGCGCGAGCAGGCAGGCGGGGTTAACTCGGAAACGTCATCCGATGATGCCTGGCGCGAGGAGGCCAGCCGTCTTGAGAGGAAGGGGAATGTCGAGCAGGCCGAGCAGATTCGCCGTCAGGTGCTTAGGCAGCAGAATGTGCCGTGGACGGTATGGACGCCCGCCAATATCGACGATCTGAAGAAACAGGCGCTGGATCCGGCATCGTTCAACAAGCAGGCCAAGAAGCAGCTCTTCGAGTATGCGGTGGTCTACGGGGAAAAGGCGGTCCTGGACCGGCTGGTCGAACTCAAATTCAATCGGGCCAGGACCGAGACCGATGCGGCGCATGTGAATGCGGAATACGGGCGCGTTCTGGAGGGGCGCGAGTTTCCGATGCTGCGGCGGCAGGTGGCGCTTTACGGTGTGGATTACCGCAATCCCCTGAACCAGACGCCGCTGATGATCGCGGCCCGTGTCGGTCGGCTGGATGCCGTCGAGTGGCTGATCCGGGAGGGGGCTTCGCTGGAGGAGGCGGACAACTCGAATCTGCCGGTGTTCTGGCAGGTGATGATGCCGTCGGATCCGGCGGTGCGGGAGAACCGGTCCCCGGCGACGGTGGCCAGGCTTTGCGATCTGATCGCGCCGCCGTCGCTGAGCATACAGGCCGACCGGCGGCTGATCAAGCTGGACATCCACCAGTTCGACTACTGGCTGCTGCTGGTGATGGTGCTGCACCATCGGTTGCGGGCCTGCGAGCCGCTCCAGGGGAACCGGGGGGCGTACAATGCACGGCAGTTCGTGGACAGCCGACGGCTGGTGGAACTGGTTTCTGTCTTTCCGGAAACCGTCATGCCGTTGCGGCGAAAGCGGCGACCGTACTGTTCTTCCGCGCTGGCGCGCAGTGAGATCTTCAGCAATGCCCCGTACAACCGCATGCTGGTCTATCGCATTGCCACCGGCTACTATATGGTCAATCCGTTGCTGAAGATTCTCGTGAACGGGCAATGGGTTCCGGTTTACACGATGCTGGGCGGCCCGATGGCTGATTTTGCGCAGCGCCATGCCAAGACATTGACGGACGGACGGCCAGGCGCGTCCTGACGCGATGCCATCGGCTCGGCTTGTGAGGACTGCCTTTGCCCAGACGGACGATCCCCGTGGGATCAAGGTGCTGTTCCGGGATGAACCCGGTGGGCGGCGGGCGGCGAAGATCCTGCCGGGGTTGACCCGGTAGTGAATGAAGTTGAGTGGGAGGTCGGTGGGCGGCGGGGTATGAAGTAGAGCGGGGACGATGCCAGGGCGTATGCCGCCTGGCTGACCTCCGCGCTCTCAGCCAGCCTGGACTGGGATCCGGCGCTGCACATAACGGATGATGCGGCCAGGGTCGATACCATTGTGCGGGAGGAGCATGGTATCAAGCGTTTGCGGCCATGAGAAGGGCGTCAGCGGCCCGGGGTGCGGTTCATGCTTGCGTTTCTGTCGTGATGGGGTAGGCTTGACCCCGTTGGTGGCTGGGTCCAGGAATAAAAAGAAAGACAGCCCGTATCCGGCGGCTTGGACGCGAATGTCCTGTCCCGTAACGATGTGTGGCTGAAGGGGGAGATAGAAATTTATGTTTAGTGGTGTATATACGGCAATCGTGACGCCGTTCAACGGCGATGGGTCGGTGGATTATGGATGCCTGGAGGCATTGGTCGAGCGGCAGGCCGCTGCCGGGGTAGCGGGCATCGTTCCGGTTGGAACGACGGGGGAGAGCCCGACGCTCAGCTACGAGGAGCACAGTCGTGTGATTGATTGCGTGATCGAGGCCGCCAGGAAGACGGGAAAAACATCCTGCGGAAGCTGCGGATGCGCGAGCGGTTGCAGCCGCCTGCAGGTGATCGCCGGTACGGGCGCGAATTCGACGTCCGAGGCGCTGGAACTTACGCGGCGTGCGCTGGACGCCGGTGCGGACGCAACGCTGCAGGTGACCCCGTACTACAACAAACCGAGCCAGGAGGGGTTGTACAGGCATTTTTCGGCAGTCGCCGATCTCGGGCTTCCGGTGGTTCTCTACAACGTGCCTGGGCGCTCGGCACGCGAGATCGGTATTGAGACGATTGCACGGCTGGCCGCGCATCCATCGGTGGTGGCCATCAAGGAGGCTGGTGGCAGCGTGGATCGGGTCAGCCAGATCCTGGATGTGTGCGATATCGCGGTGCTTTCGGGTGACGATGCGCTGACGTTGCCGATGATGGCCGTTGGCGCAACCGGGGTCATCAGTGTGGCCTCCAATGTGATCCCGAAGGTGCTGGTGGAAATGGTGAATGCGGCTCTTGACGGGCGTTGGGAAGAGGCTCGGGGCATCCACCGGCTCTATTACCGGCTATTCACGCACCTGTTCCTGGATACCAATCCGGTGCCGGTGAAGGCGGCAATGGCCATGATGGGGTTGTGCGAGGCCGTGTACCGTCTGCCGTTGTGCGAGATGGACAATGGGCTTCAGGCCAAACTGAAAGCGACGCTTGCGGGAACCGGACTTCTCTAGGGGGAATGGATGACTAGAATCGTGATAGCAGGGGCTGCGGGCAGGATGGGGCAGGCGTTGGTTCGCTGCGCGCGGCAGGTTGAGGGTATTGAACTGGTCGGGGCAACGGAGCAACCCGGGCACGAGATGCTTGGCCGCGATGTCGGTGACATCGCGGGCGTG
>CAZGBW010000068.1:6149-8193 GCA_964523995.1 uncultured Victivallales bacterium
CCAGGGCCGAGCCCATCAGCTCGACCCGTTCGCCGGGCGTGGGGGCTTCCGGCGTTGCATTGACTGACGATCTTGCCGCCGTCCTGGGTGGCGCGGATGTGTTGATTGACTTTACCTTTCATGCGGTATCCCCCCAGAATGCAGCGGTTGCCGCGAAGCTTGGGAGGGCCGTTGTGCTCGGGACGACGGGGCTCACGGCAGAGGAGGGCATGGCGGTGAGCAAGGCGGCATACGCGGTTCCGGTGGTCTGGGCGCCCAATATGAGCCTGGGCGTCAATCTGCTGTTCGCCATGGCCAGGTCGGCGGCGGCGGTGCTGGGGTCCTCCTACAAGGTCGTGATCGACGAGACGCATCACATTCATAAGAAAGATGCCCCCAGTGGTACGGCGCTGCGGTTGGGGGAAAAGGTGGCGGAAGGGGCGAACCTGGATTTTGAAGCGGTGATGTTGCACGATGAGGGCGGTCGGATGGCATCGTACCCGCCGGGGCGCATCGCCATCCGTTCTCACCGTGAAGGGGAGGTCGTGGGCGACCATACAGTGGAGTTTGACGGGGTGGCGGAGCGGATTACGCTCACCCATCACGCCAGGAGCCGGGATGCGCTGGCCCTCGGGGCTCTGCATGCGGCCAAGTGGGTCTGCACCCGCCGGCCGCGGCTTTATGATATGCAGGATGTACTTGGACTGCGCGACGTATGAAGTGGACCGCGTTAAAGATCCGGGAATGCAAGGGGGTCCGGAAGGTCGTCTGCCTGACCGCGGGTGATTACTCGACCGCGCGTCTTCTCGATGAGGCGGGTCTGCAGCTGGTCCTGGTTGGCGACTCCCTCGCGATGGCACTGCTCGGGTATGAAACGACGCTGCCGGTGACGATGGAGGAAATGCTGCACCACACCTCGTCCGTCGCCCGGGCGGTGAAATCGGCGCTGGTGGTTGCGGATATGCCGTTCATGTCGTATCAGGTTTCCGTCGAACAGGCGCTTGCGAATGCGGGTCGGTTTATCAAGGAGGCCGGAGCGGATGCCGTCAAGATCGAGGGCGGCCGAATTCGCGAGGCATGCGTCAAGGCGCTGACGGAGAACGGCATTCCGGTTCTCGGGCACATCGGCCTGACGCCGCAGAGTATCCGGGTGATGGGAGGCTATCGGATTCAGGGGCGCTTGCCGGCAGAGGCGGAGGCGTTGCTGGCGGATGCAGAGGCGCTGGATAAGGCCGGCGTTTTCGCGATCGTGCTGGAATGCGTGCCTCGCGATCTTGCCGCGAGGATCACCGCGTCGGTTTCCGTGCCGACGATCGGCATTGGTGCCGGGGCGGCGTGCGATGGGCAGGTCCTGGTGACGCACGATCTGCTGGGAATCTCCACGTCGGTTTCGCCCTCGTTCGTGAAACGGTACGCGGAGGTCGGGGCCTCGATGCGCTCCGCCTTCACCGCCTATCGGGACGATGTTGCCGCCGGGCGGTTTCCCGACGTCGAGCACAGCTTCCCCAGGGATCCTTCCGCATGAGTGACGAGCCTGCGCCCCCGAAGCACGATCCGTATGCGGCGTTCCGTGTTCCCGGCGTGGGTCGCCTTTTCCTGGGGGGACTGCTGATTCACATTGGCGTGGCGGCGCAGAGTGTCGCGATCGGCTGGGAAATGTACGTCCGCACGAATTCCGCCATGATGCTGGGACTCGTGGGGCTTGCGCAGGCGTTGCCAATGATATTGCTGACGCTGCCAGCCGGGTATCTGGCGGATGTCTACGACCGGCGTCGGGTCATGGTCATCGGGCTGGTTGGAACCACGCTGACCTCCGTGGCCCTGATGGCATACAGCATGGCGCAGGGATCGATCCCGGTGATGTTCCTCCTGCTGTTCATGGATGCGGCTTTCCATCGGTTGGCTGGGCCAGCGGGGGCGGCGCTGGTGCCCCAGCTCGTGCCTGCTCAGGCGTTGGAGAATGCGGTCAAGTGGCGTACAACGCTTTTTCACATCTCCTCCGTGGCGGGGCCGGCGATCGGCGGGGCGATCGTGGCGTGGAAGGTTCCTGCGGCCTATGCCTTCA
>CAZGBW010000068.1:8293-10117 GCA_964523995.1 uncultured Victivallales bacterium
CCGGCGATCGGCGGGGCGATCGTGGCGTGGAAGGTTCCTGCGGCCTATGCCTTCAGTGCCCTGACGACCGCCATCTATATTGTCATGCTCCTTGGTATTGCCATTCCGGCAGGACGACGCAGTCGCCCGGGCCGGATGATCGGTCAGGTCATGGAAGGGCTGCGGTTTGTCTGGCACCAGAAGTTGATTCTCGGAACCGTATCGCTGGATATGGTTGCCGTGCTGCTGGGGGGGGCCGTGTATCTGCTGCCGGTCTTTGCGCGCGATCTGCTGGTGTCCCCGTGGGGAATGGCACCGGAGCAGGCCCTGGGGCTCTTGAGGGCGTCGCCGGCGGCCGGGGCGGTGGCGATGTCACTGATCCTGGCGCACCGTCCGCCGCTGCAGCGCGCCGGGCGCAGCATGCTGCTGGCGGTGATCGCCTTTGGCGTCGCGACCATTGCCTTCGGGTTGTCGCGATCGTTTACGCTCTCCCTCGTGATGCTGTTCCTGACCGGATTCTTTGACAATATCAGTGTGGTGGTGCGCCATACCCTGGTGCAGCTGCGCACGCCGAACGAATTGCGCGGGCGGGTCGCGTCCGTGAACTCGATTTTCATCGGGGCCTCCAACGAGCTGGGGGGGTTCGAGTCCGGGCTGATTGCACACTACCTCGGGCCGGTGGTGTCCGTCGTGAGCGGCGGGATCGGCACCCTTCTGGTGGTTGCGGCCTGGATGCGGATTTTCCCCTCGCTATGGCGCTTCGGCAGGCTTTCGGTGGACACACCGGAACCGGATGAAACGGCGATTTGATCGCCCCGTGGACTTCACGTGATGAACCGGTCGCCGCCGGTGTTTTCGTATTGAATTGCGAATGGCGACTCGCTATTCTCGCCGCATGAATTTTATACACGATGATTTCATGCTGGAAACGGCGGCGGCCCGGGAACTTTTCCACCGCTATGCGGAAACGATGCCGATTGTGGATTACCACTGCCACCTGCCGCCTGAAGATGTCGCCACGGATCGACACTGGGATAACCTGACGCAAATCTGGCTCTACGGTGACCATTACAAATGGCGCGCCATGCGCAGCAACGGGGTTGATGAACGGTACTGCACGGGGGATGCTTCCGACCGCGACCGGTTTGACAAGTTTGCAGAGACAGTTCCTTATCTGCTGCGCAATCCGCTCTATCACTGGTCGCATCTCGAGCTGGCGCGCTACTTCGGGATCGACGATCTTCTGCTTTCGCCGGAGACTGCCGATGCGGTCTGGGAACGGACGCTTGACGTCTGCCGGTCGCCTGACATGTCGGCACGGCAACTGATGGAGCGCAGCAAGGTGTCCCTCGTCTGCACAACCGATGATCCGGCGGATACGCTTTCGCACCATCGCGCGGTCCGGGACGATCGCGGGTTCCGGGTACAGATGCTGCCGACATGGCGGCCGGATAAGGTTTTCGCCATTCACCGGGTTGCGTTTTTCAACGCCTGGATTGACCGCCTCGGCGCGGCGGCAGCGGTTCGGATTGACGGGATCTCCGACTTGCTGGCCGCGCTGCGTATCCGTCATGACTTCTTCCATGCGATGGGTTGCCGGCTTTCGGACTACGGCATCGAGACCGTGATTGCCGACCCTTACCGTGATGATCAGATCGAGGCGATTTTCCGAAAGGTGCGCGGAGGGGAGCCCCCCTCCGCGCAGGATTGCCGCCTCTTCCAGTCTGCCCTGCATTACGAATGCGCGAAGTTGGACAGCGCCTCGGACTGGACGATGCAGATCCACTACGGGGCGCTACGCAACAACAACAGCCGGATGTTTGATGCGCTGGGTCCCGATACGGG
>CAZGBW010000069.1:0-5062 GCA_964523995.1 uncultured Victivallales bacterium
AAGCGGCATCACGGGCAGTTCATCCTGCGTATCGAGGATACCGACCAGGTGCGCTCGACACGCGAGTCGGAGGACGCGATCCTGGAGGCTTTGCGCTGGATCGGGCTTCCCTGGGACGAGGGGCCGGATATCGGCGGCGATAAGGGGCCCTACCGGCAAAGCGAAAGGACCGCCATCTACCAGAAGCACAGCCGCCGGCTCGTGGCGGTCGGCCAGGCGTATCCGTGCTTCTGCACGACGGAGCGGCTCAATGCGCTGCGGCAGCACCAGGAGGAGGCGAAGGAGCGCATCGGCTACGACGGGCATTGTGCCGGTCTGGCGGAATCCGAGTCTCACCGGCGGGTGGAGGCGGGGGAGCCGCATGTGATCCGGCTGCGCACGCCGGCGGATGGCGAATGCCTCCTGCAGGACCGCTTCCGCGGCGAGATCCGTATACCATGGGAGACCATTGACGACCAGATCCTTCTCAAGGCGGACGGATTCCCGACGTATCACCTTGCGAATGTCGTGGATGACCACCTGATGGAGATCACCCATGTGATCCGGGGAGAGGAATGGATCAGTTCCACCCCCAAACACATGCTGCTCTATGACGCCTTCGGGTGGACTCCCCCGGTGTTCGCGCATCTGCCACTGCTTCGCAATCCGGACAAATCCAAGCTTTCCAAGCGCAAGAACCCCACCGGCATCCTGTTCTACCGGCAGGCGGGCTACCTGCCGGAAGCGCTGCTGAACTTCCTGGGGTTGATGGCCTACAGTCCCGCCGACGGGAATGAGATGTTCGATCTTGAGACGATGGCGGGGACCTTCGACCTGGACCGGGTTAGTCTGGGAGGGCCTATTTTCGATATCCAGAAACTGCAGGCCTTCAATGGCCGCTACATCCGGGAACTCGGGGTCGAGGCGCTGGTTGACCGGATGAAGGCATGGATGCTCAACGACGCGACCTGGACGGCGCTAGCGGCGCTGGCGCAGCCGCGGCTGAATCAGATGGCCGATTTCGTGCCGATGACGGCGTTCGTGTTCGCCGACCGCCTGCCGCTGGATCCGGTGGCGCTGACCAGCGGCTTCGAGGATCCGGCGCAGGTGGCGGGGCTGCTGCAGATCGCGCAATGGGAGATCGAGCGGGCGCGCAGGTGGGATGCCGACAGCATCAAGGCGATGTTCCTGGGGATGGCCGAGAAGGAGAACCTGAAGTTCAAGCTACTGCTGGGCATCTTCTTTACCGCGCTTACCGGCAGTGCGGTGTCCCTGCCGTTGTTCGACGCGATGGCGCTGATGGGACGCGACCTGAGCCTGCGGCGCGTGCAGTATGCGCAGGAGACCCTGGCCGCTGCCGGAACCACGCTGAGCGGCAAGGCGGTGAAAACCTTGATGAACGATTACGAACAGCGCTATCAGAAGGGTGCATGATCATGGACGAGACAAGCGAAACCGGTGCGGATACCCGTCGGCACTTCCTGCGGCAGTGGATCTTGGAGGACGTGGCGTCCGGGCTGCCGGGCGGCGTCGTGGTGACCCGTTTTCCACCGGAACCGAACGGGTGGCTGCATATCGGCCATGCCAAGGCGATTTGTATAGATTTCGGAATGGCACGCGAGTTTGGTGGCGCCTGCAACCTTCGCATGGACGACACGAATCCCTCCAAGGAGTCGGAGGACTTCGTCCAGGCGATCAAGCGGGATGTCCACTGGCTGGGGTTCGAGTGGGCCTCCTTTGTCTATTCGTGCGACTATTTCGAGCAGATGTACGCCATTGCCGAGGAATTGATCCGCCGTGGACGGGCCTTTGTGTGTGAACTGTCCCAGGAGCAATGGAAGGACTACCGCGGGGTTCCCACCGCGCCGGGCCGTCCTAGCCCCTTCCGCGAGCGGCCCGCGCAGGAAAGCCTGGCGCTTTTCCGCCGGATGCGGTCCGGCGAGTTCGCCGATGGGACCCTGTGCCTGCGGGCGAAAATAGACATGGCCTCGCCGAATATCCACTTCCGCGATCCGGTGATCTACCGGATCATGCGGGTGCCGCACTACCGCACGGGTGATGCCTGGAATGTCTATCCGATGTATGATTTCGCCCATCCGATCGAGGATGCCCTGGAGGGGGTGACGCATTCGATGTGCACCCTGGAGTTCGAGGTTCACCGCCCCCTCTACGACTGGGTTGTGGACCGGATGGACGAAATGGAGCTGCTCGTGTCGCGCAACGGCCAGAAGGTCCGCCCGCGTCAGCGGGAGTTCGCGCGGCTGAAGCTGACCTACACCATCATGAGCAAGCGCAAGCTCCTGCAACTGGTGCAGGAAGGGCGGGTGACGGGGTGGGACGATCCGCGGATGCCGACGATCGCCGGACTGCGGCGGCGTGGCTATACCCCGGAGGCGATCCGCGATTTCTGCGAGCGGATCGGGGTCTCGAAGTACGAGAGCGAGACGGACGTGGCGTTGCTGGAGTACTGCATCCGAGATGATCTCAACCGCCGGGTGCCGCGCCGCATGGCGGTGCTGGATCCGGTGAAGGTGGTGATCGAGAATTATCCGGAGGACGGCGAGGAATGGTTCGAGGCGGTCAACAATCCGGAAGATCCGTCGGCGGGGGTGCGTCCGGTGCCCTTCGGGCGCGAGTTGTGGATCGAGCGGGAGGATTTCATGGAAAACCCGCCGAACAAGTTCTTCCGGCTGGCACCGGGGCGGGAGGTGCGGTTGCGCTATGCCTGCCTGTTCACCTGCACGTCGGTCGTGAAGGATGCGCTGGGGCGGGTCACGGAGATTCGCGGCACGTACGACACCCAGTCGCGCGGCGGCAATGCGCCCGACGGGCGCAAGATCAAGGGCACGATCCACTGGGTGTCGGTCAAGCATGCCCGGACTGCTGACATCCGGCTGTATGACCGCTTGTTCACGGTACCGGATCCGGATGGGGATGCGACCCGCGATTTCACCGCCTTCCTGAATCCCGATTCGTGCAAGGTGATATCCGCGCAAGTCGAACCGGCGCTGGGCGGGGCAGAACCGGGTGAACGTTTCCAGTTCGAGCGCATCGGCTACTTCATTGCCGATGAACAGGACTCCGTGGCTGGAGCGCCGGTGTTCAACCGGATCCTGTCATTACGCGATTCCTGGGCCAAAACCGGATCCTGAGGCCGATGCCGAGGGTCGAGAACGAAAGGAACATCGGTGAGAATGATTCCCGGATTACTTGTCGGAGCCATTTTGGCGCTGGGTTCTGGCCCGGCATGGGGGCAAGGTTCGCCGCCCATCCGCCCGCTGCGGATTGCCCTGGAGAACTACCCGCCCTATGAGTACGCCGAGAACGGCGACGCCAAGGGGATCAATGTGGATATCATCAAGCATATCCTTTACCGGCTCGGTATTCCGTATGAATTCAAGGTTTACCCGTTTTCCCGCGGGTGGCTGATGTTGAAACGGGGCACGGCCGACGCCGCGCCGAGCATCTCCTACAGCAAAGAGCGCGAGCCGTTCCTCTTCTATACGGATGCGCAGCGCGCTTTTGACAAGACAGGCGCGATACCGGATGACTACCTGTGGATGACGAAGTACGTGTTTTTCGCCAACCGGAAGTTTGCGAAGTCGCTTAATTTTGAGAGCTATGACCAGATCCAGAAGGACGGTTACAAGATCGGGATTGTCAAGGAGTACACCTATCATCCCGGATTCCTGGAGGAGGATTTCATCTTCAAGCCGTACTTCACGGTGGAGGATGGTCTTCAAGGCCTTGCCCGCGGCGAGGTTGATCTTTTCCCATGGATGAGACCGTGGCATCGCATATCCTGGAGCGGATCGGGTTACGGGATCAGGTAACGGCCCTTCCCAAAGTCATTTTTTCCAAACCCTACCTGATGGTGTTCTCGCGAAAATCGGACTACCCGGATCTTGAGACGGTCATGAAGTCTTTCAATGCCGAACTGCGGTCCATGCGCGCATCGGGCGAGATTGACACGATCCGGCATCGCCATCTGCCGGAGGACCCCGGACCGGTGCCCCTGGATCGCCCGCTTCTCTTTGTCTGTGAATCGTGGGAGCCCTTCGCCTATATGGATGGAGACACAATCAAGGGGATAGACGTCGAGATCACCAGCCGGATCATGAAGACGCTTGGCATTGCGCACGAGGTTCGCATCTATCCATGGAGCCGGGCCTGGATGATGGCCTGCAATGGCAAGGCGGATGCCGTTCTGTCCATATCCTACAAGCAGTCCCGCGAGGATGTCCTCCTGTTCACGGATGACCAGCGCCGCTATGCGGCGACGGGCGAGCTGCCTGAGAATTACCTCTGGATCTCCGAGTACGTGTTCTTTGTGAAAAAGAAATTTGCCGGCACGTATACCTTTGACTCCTACGAGCAGATTCGGGAAGCAGGCTATCGCGTCGGCCGGAACCGTGACTACAGCTATGACGACGCGTTTCTCGGGGCGAAACTCCCTGGTATTGAATTTAACGATACCAAAAGCGGACTCGATGCCCTGGTCAACGAGCAGATTGATCTCTACCCGATGGACAAGACCGTTGGAACGGCCACTCTCAAGGCGATGGGCTTGCAGGAGAGCGTGACTTTCCTGCCGAGGGTCCTGTTCTCAAAACCCTATCTGGCGCCGTTTGTGAAAGCGTCGGACTATCCCGGTATCCCATCGGTAATGGAACGATTCAACCGCGAACTGCTAGAGATGCGGAAAAGCGGTGAACTTGACAAGATCCGGGAAGCCTATCTTGGCAACATGAAATGATGAAGGCTCGCGAATGACGCGCACTCGAAAAACGGGGATGGCAAGGGATCTGACCATCTGGCTGGTGGCAGGCTGCCTGACGCTGTCTGCCCCCGTCGCGTTCTGGGGATACCGGACGGCGGTCAACAAGGCGGAGGCCGATCTCCGGCAAAAGGCAGCCGCGCTCTGCTCCTCCCTGGGCGTTGTCCTGCATCAGCAGATCTGGAATCTGGATACGGCCGGCATCGAGGCCCACTTCCGAGCCCGGGCCTGCCAGTTTCCCGACGGTCTCTCCTTCATCTGCATTACCACCCAGTATGGCGACCCCATCTTCGATTATTCGGTATC